>JANQII010000029.1 GCA_028282195.1 Prolixibacteraceae bacterium | reverse complement strand
TTTCCTTAAATAGCGGTGCTATTCGCGTCAAATTCGCCTTGCCTAACCAAAAAATACGCTATAATAATTCTAAAAAACAATTTCCTAACAGTTACTTAGCTATTTCTGTATTTAAGCGGACTTATTCCAAATTGTTCTTTAAAACAACGTGAAAAATATTTTTGGGTACCAAAACCTGTTAGGTCCGCAATCTCTGTAACAGGTGAATTGGTTTCCCTCAACAACCGGGCTGCATTTTTTAATCTAAATGTTCGGATAAAGCCTACCGGGTTTTGGCCTGATATTGATTTTAGTTTTCGGTACAAACCTGAAGGGCTTAGCGAAACTGCCTTAGCTAAAGAATCTACATTGAACTCCGTATTATCGAGTTCCTTACGGATTTTTTCTTCCAGCATTTTCATAAAGCCGGAATCAATCTTATTTGACACCAATCCATTAGTATCCTGATCGGGATGCTTCAGATACTTCTCTTTAAGTAACTGTCTTTGCTCAATCAGTTTTCCAATCCGAAGTTTCAGTATTTTCTCGCTAAAAGGTTTTGAAATAAAAGCATCAGCGTTACAGCTTACAGCTTTAATTTCAGCTTCTTCACCCGTCTTTGCTGTAAGAAGCACCAATGGTATATGACTTGTTTCTATGTCTGAACGTAACTGTTCGCATAATTCAAAGCCATTCATTACAGGCATCATTACATCTGATATCACAATCTCAGGATGGTGCTTCTTAATCAAATCCCAGGCTTGCTGCCCGTTAACTGCTTCGACACAATGGAATGTTTCTTCAAAAATTTCTTTCATAAAAGACCTGATTTCATCCTGGTCATCAACCACCAACAAGATAGGTTTGTTACGGATTACCTCATTTTCAGGTTCTGTATCCCTGTTTTCAATTTCAGGTTTTTGGGCATCAAAAGGAAGTACCAGACAAAAAACACTTCCTTTTCCTAATTCACTTTCCAGAAGTATTTTCCCATTCAACTGTGTTGCAAACTCTTTCACTAAAGAAAGTCCAATACCTGCACCGTAGTTATTATTCTCAGGAACCTGATAAAAGCGGTCAAAAATCAAGCTTTGTTCTTCTTCGGCTATACCAACTCCATAATCCTGAACTGAAATTTTACAGGCATCATCTGTAACTGCAAGCGACACATCAACTTTTCCTCCTTCATAACTGAATTTAATTGCATTCGATAACAGGTTATACAATATCGTTTCAATCAATTCCTTACTACTTTCAATCCAAACCGGATAAGAAGGTATTTTGAGGTTCACTTTGCATTTATCTTCACGCAAACGAAAAGCATCAACAGTCGATTCCATAAAGCGCTTAAGATCAAAATACTGATTTTTAACCTCGATATTGGTTTTTTCCAGCTTTTTAAAGTCAAGTACTTCATTGACAATGGTAATCAGTCTGTCCGTATTGCGTTTTATTCGTGTTAATTCTTTTTCATCTTTACTTTTATCCTGCAGGCGATCAATTGCACCCTTAATTAAAGTTAAAGGTGTACGAATTTCATGGGAAACATTTAAAAAGAAACGAAACCTTAAATGATCATACCGTTCTTTCTGTCGTTTTTCTTCACTTTTTCTAACCCTTGATAACTGCAGTCTGTAAACAGTGAATATGGTTAGCCCTAAAACTACAATATAGAAAATAACCGCCTGGGATTTCCGCCAAAAAGGAAGCTGGACCACAAAAGGAAACTGCTTCATATTACCCTTACCTTTTTCCCTTATTTTAAAGATATAATTACCTGCAGGAAGGGAACTCCAGCTTCTGTTCATATCTGTCGTTTCAACCCAACCGGCATCATTCCCCTCAAGCATTACTTCATAAACAACTACTTTATCCGGATTATAATACAGGCTGGTGTATTCAACAGCAATCGTATTTTGCTTGTTACTTAAATTAAGATACCCATCGTTAAAATCACCCGAAACCTTCCATCTGTTTGAATTTTGAAGGGAATCAACCGAATATTCCTTTCCGGTTATGTTGACTTGCTTAAATACAATAGGGGCAACAGGTGGTTCATATTCTATGTTATCGGGGTGAAAACGATAAAGCCCAAACCGGCTTCCAAAATACAAATAGCCTTTGTCATCTTTTGATGCACCTTGCGTAAAATTACGCCCCATAATGCCTCCTGGCAAATCAAAATATTTCAGGTTATTTGTATGCGGATCAATTTTTATCAATCCATTGTTGGTCCCCACCCATAGCATCCCCTTATGATCAACCAATATAGATTCTGCTGCATTTATAGCCGAGTTTTTTTTATACGGAAAAAACTTATTCGAGCTTTCATCATAATAGAAAACACCTCTACTTCCTACAAACCACTCAATCTTATTTATTCTTGCATAATTAAATACAATACCTAAGGGGTTCCCATTTGCTTCCCCAAATTCCTCAATCAGGTTCGTTTTTAAATCCCACCGGTAAACTACTTCATTTCTGGTTGCTATCCATAATGAACCGGATACAGCTTTCTTAACCATGGATATCCTTTTATCAGCAAAAAAAGAAAGATCCGTTAATTCAGGAAAATACCTTCGCGTTTGTAAATTCTGATCAATATGCGTTATTCCACTGTATGTACCACACCACAAATCGTTATTCAAACCTTCTGTAACAGATGTAACCGTATCAGATCCCAAATGACCATTTTCTTTATTGAAGACCTGATAGTTGTAAATCTTTCTTTCTCTATCGGAGTTTCGCAAAAAGTACAGGCCACCACCATATGTTCCAAACCAAATATTTGTTTCGGAGTCTTCAAGCAAAGGGAATATACGCCTTTCAGGTATTGATTTTCCATTGCTTAAAAGAACAGGAATACGATCAAACTTTGGAGCAGTTTTCCCCAACTCTTCCTTTTTCCAAATGTTTATACCACCTCCCCATGTACTTATCCAGATATCCCCGCTTTTTGTAGCCAGGGGAAAGCTAATATCTTTATGGACTAAACCAGAACCTTCAATATCGCCATAACGAAAAAACTGAAAACGCTCAGGTTCAAATGAGATTTTAAACAATCCATCATTTTCTGTCCCAATCCATAAGTTTCCTGTTCGGTCAAAAAAGAGACTGGTAATATACCTGTCGATTAACTCTAAAAAGACCGGATAGGCATTTTTGAAATGTGGGTACTCCTTTATATTATTTTGGGTAATTAGCTGATTGCTGACAGTATCCCAGAAACCGATACCATTCAATGGCATTGAAAACCAAATTTTCCCATCAGGTGATTCAGTAAGATAATTGCACTCCGAAATAGGCATGTCCTGTAATTTCCCTGCTTTCTGAAATTTCTTTTCCTCTGTATTTATAATTCCAAGCCCCTCTTCCGAGGAAGCCCAGTATGTCCCATTTTTAGTTTTTATAAATGAATTAAAAACTCCAGTAATCAAATCACCGCCAACAGTTAAATTTCCATCTTTTATCGTAATGTGCCCCTCTGAATCTTTTTCTTCTGTATTATATTGCCTATTTATTAAATAAGCATCTGTTCCATCGAAACGATAAAAGCCTGATTGAGTTTCAATACAAATAAATCCGTCAGCATCCTGACCAATACCCAGAACTTGATTGTTCGGCAAACCATTTGATACCATCCAATGATTTACTTTCAGCTCAAATTTTTCAGCTAATGCCAGATTTGAAATCAATAATAATAATACAATCCCACACAGAAACCTCATTATCAAGACTTTTATCAAACAACACAATTCTACCCCAAAAATAATAATATCAACCAGAACTATCCTGTACTATGCTGTGTTTTAAAACTTCAAAAGACAAAAAAAATCCAGTATCCAGTATCCGGTATCCAGGGTTTCGAGTTACGGGTTTAAGAAAGGCTTGGCCCTTGATTGATGATTGGTCATTCTAATTATCCGGCAATCCGAAAATCCGGGTATCTAGTCCAGCAATCATTCATCCCCCAGAAATATTAAGTGATCCAAAAAAAGCCATCAGATAATTTACTGATGGCTTGCTTTATACAAATTAAACAGGATGTTATTCGTCATTCATTGAAATCAGGAATTCTTCGATTGATCCACTCTTCATCAACCTTGACTTGATAAAGTCCATAGCTTCAATTGAATTCATATCGCCAAGGTAGTTACGTAGAATCCAGATTTTGTCCATAATTGCTTTGGGTAATAACAAGTCTTCACGACGCGTACTTGAAGAAACGATATCCACGGCTGGGAAAATTCGTTTGTTCGACAATTTACGGTCAAGCTGCAATTCCATGTTACCAGTTCCTTTAAATTCTTCGAAGATTACTTCATCCATTTTCGAACCAGTCTCAGTAAGAGCAGTCGAAAGAATAGTCAGTGAACCACCTTCTTCAATATTACGGGCAGCACCAAAGAAACGCTTAGGTTTATGCAGCGCATTTGCATCAACACCTCCGGATAATACTTTACCTGAAGCCGGAGCTACAGTGTTGTACGCACGAGCTAAGCGGGTAATCGAATCCAACAGAATTACAACATCATGACCACATTCAACCAAACGTTTAGCTTTTTCAAGCACCATTCCGGCAACGCGCACATGACGATCTGCAGGTTCATCAAAAGTCGATGAAATAACTTCAGCATTAACGCTACGGGCCATATCAGTAACCTCTTCCGGACGTTCATCAATCAAAAGCACAATCATATAAACCTCTGGGTTATTTATGGCAATTGCGTTGGCTACTTCTTTCAACAACATGGTTTTACCAGTTTTTGGCTGTGCCACAATCAAACCACGCTGACCTTTACCAATCGGTGCAAATAAATCTACCACCCGGGTTGAAATATTATCATGTTTTGGATTGCCTGTCAAGTCAAACTTCTCATTTGGGAAAAGAGGTGTTAAATGATCGAAAGGAACCCGGTCACGAATATAATCAGGAGTTCGTCCATTGATTTCAATCACTTTAATTAACGGGAAATATTTTTCACCTTCTTTTGGGGGACGAATTGTACCTTTAACTGTATCTCCGGTTTTTAAACCAAAAAGCTTAATTTGAGATTGGGATACGTAAATATCATCTGGCGAATTTAAATAGTTATAATCAGAAGATCTTAAAAAACCGTATCCGTCAGGCATAATTTCAAGTACACCTGAGTTCGTAATAATACCCTCAAACTCATATGCCTTTTCACCAGAACCATTTCCTCCTTGTTGTTTATGCTTCCCTTGATGTTGATCGCGGTTTTCCCACTTCGGATGTTTTCTTTTTTGTTGAAAATCCTTTTTTTGTTCACCCTGACTATGTTGTTGTTTTGCTTGATGTGAGGGCGTTTCTTTTTCTACATTCTTTTCAACTTTTACCTTTTCTGAACTTACTTTTTCTTTTGCTTTAGGTTTAGGAGCAGAAACTTCAGCGACTGGTTCCTCTTTCTTCTCAGTTTCATTCTTACCTCCCTGCAAAGAAACTTTTTCGAAAATGCCACCACTTTTCATGGTGCGCTTACGCTTCTTTTCTTTGGGCTCATTCTCCGAGCCTTTTCTATCAAGCGGAGATATGAATCTTTTCTTTTCGGCTGCTGTCTCTTGTTGCTTGCCACGCTGAACTTTTTCTTTAGAGCTATCCGCTTTCTTCTCAGAAGCAATAATTGCTTGTGTATCTAAAATCTTATAAATTAAATCTTGCTTCTTGTAAGATTCTACTTTTTTTATTTTAAGCTCTTTAGCTATTTCTCGCAACTCTGGAACAAGCTTTCTGCTTAATTCAATAATATCATACATAGTTTAGAAAAATTATTTTATTCCCAGGATTCCCGGAGGTACAAACATGTTAAAAAGGATTCAGAAATAAATGGAATTACATTATAACATCGAAATATTCTGCAATTATAAAGAATAAGTATATAATCCCCAAAAAAAAAATCTGAAATATATCTTGAACTGCAATAATTTGCCTTTTTAATAAACAATATATTGCAAAAAAAGTTTGTTCATATGCTAAAAGTGAGGGTTTACGAGGAATTTTGGCAAGTTCATTAAAATTCACACTAGTTTTTCTGGTTTCAAAACTTTTATAATTATATTCACAAAAAAATATTGAAAACCATTTATGGTATTTAATTGTTTTTTTCTTGCAATTTTTGATGATTTTTAATTTGGTAGGATGAGGCAGCTTAAAATTACAAAGCAGGTTACGAACCGTGAAACATTATCGCTTGATAAATATTTACATGAAATCGGTAAGGTAGATTTGCTTACTGCTGATAAAGAAGTTGAGCTTGCCAAGCGTATACGAAAAGATGACCGACAGGCTTTAGAAGAATTAATTAAAGCCAACCTCCGATTTGTAGTTTCAGTGTCCAAGCAATACCAAAATCAGGGATTAAGCCTCCCCGATCTAATTAATGAAGGAAACCTTGGATTAATAAAAGCAGCTCAAAGATTTGACGAAACACGTGGATTTAAATTTATTTCCTACGCAGTTTGGTGGATTCGCCAATCTATATTACAAGCTCTTGCAGAACAGGCACGAATTGTTCGTTTGCCTTTGAATAAAATCGGATCAATTAATAAAATCAACCGTACTTTTTCTCAGCTTGAGCAGGAGTACCAGAGGGAACCAACCCCGGAAGAAGTTGCTAAAATATTAGAAACAACCCCCGAACTGGTTGAAGATTCCCTGAAAGTTTCTAACCATCATATATCAATGGACGCACCATTAAAAGATGAAGATGGGAATAGTCTTTATGATGTGATGCTAAATGATGATTCTCCCAGTCCTGAAGAAGGTTTAATGAACAACTCGCTTAGAAGGGAAATTGAAAGAACACTTTCTACTCTGGGAGAAAGAGAAGCTGAAATTATTAAGTATTACTTTGGGTTGAATGGGTACCGCCAGCATACTTTGGAAGAAATTGGCGATGTATTCGGACTAACCCGTGAACGTGTCCGCCAGATTAAAGAAAAGTCGATTAAAAAGTTGAAAAACAATTATCGGAACCGGCTTCTAAAATCTTATCTTGGTCAATAATCATTATTTTATGATATTACTTCTTTGTATATCCTGAAAACTTTATTTTTGGGAAAAACTTCTAATTATGAGTAATCAAAGGCTTATAGCCCCTTCTATTCTTTCAGCAGATTTCACCAGGCTTGGAGCCGATATTGAAATGCTAAACCAAAGTGAAGCAGACTATATACACTGCGACATAATGGATGGTGTATTTGTACCCAACTTATCGTTTGGTATTCCAATTATTTCCCAGGTTTCAAAAATCGCAAAAAAGCCCCTTGATGTTCATCTCATGATCGTAAACCCTGATAAATACATCCAGGCTTTTGCCGATAGCGGAGCTTCAATTATAACGGTTCATTACGAAGCATGTGATCATTTACACAGAACGGTTCACTCGATAAAAGACACTGGTGCACAAGCTAGCGTATGCCTGAACCCACATACACCTGTTCATTTGTTAAAAGATATTATTTCTGATCTTGACATGGTTTTGTTGATGTCTGTTAATCCTGGCTTTGGAGGACAAACTTTTATAGAAAACACCTACCAAAAGGTTAAAGGATTAAGAGATTTGATAGACTCTACAAATTCGAAATGTAAGATTGAAATTGATGGTGGAGTGAACTATGAGACAGGCAAAAAACTTTTTGAAGCCGGCGCAGATATTTTGGTTGCCGGAAGTTTTGTTTTTGGATCAGAAAATCCTTCTGAAACTATTTCAAAACTAAAAACCGTATCGTAAGAATCTCTCTTATAACAGGACTATTTCATATTCAACAATTCATTTTTCTGTCAATCTAAAACCTCAAAGATTACTTATTTAAATCTCTTCAACCTTTCCTGATAAGACTGCAAATAATTCCTTTTTGTTCTGTCATTTAAAAATAAAGCACTTTAATGCACTTTTAACGAAACTTCTATTTGTACTTAAAAAATTACTCTAAATAAGTGCATTAAAATACACTTTCATGCATTCTAAGTATATTTCTTCAATTCAAATTTCCTCCGGTTACGGTTCGAATTTATATTGAAGTTATTTGAAATAGATATGTTCATAAGTGAAATCCGGGTTACGCCTCGATCTACACGATACCCACAAAAACCAGTATTAAAAAGAAAACAGCAAATAAGATCAATATTAACCAAATGAAATGATCTGAACACTTAATTTGTTACGATAATTTTTTTAAAATATTTGTTCTTATCAAAAGTACCAGAATGCAATTAATATCTTTTCTTCTTATTTTGATTGTCTCTGAACTTCTTCGGTTAAAAGGTCCAGAAATTCGTTCACTTCAAATCCTCCCCTTTTAGCGATCATTCCCAGGGTAGCAATGTTCCCCATTGTATTAAATACAACAGGGTTCTTAAGCTGCTTAAATTTCGGATTAAGTGTAATCAGATATTCCTTCAGAAAAGGATATTTCTTTAACAATGGAGCAATTACGGCATCGGCATGGATACCATATCCATTTGAATCTTTGGCTGAATCGACAGCTTTTTCTTCACTCTCTTTCTGCTCATTATCCCACGTCAATAATTTTCTGGATCCTTTCAGGCTTCTTATATGAGTTACATCCTGCATCATCTCCAGCACACCCCGGAAATTACCTTCTTCATCCATTACTGCATTGTAAATAATGTAAATGAATTTATCGCCCATCTCCAACCAAAACTCTGCTTTATCCTGTTCCCCTTTTCGAAATGCTTCAACAATCGCCTCAACGGTTTCCACGCTTTCACGCGGATGGCAGTTTTGAACCTTGCGTCCAATTACACCTGCACTTCTGGGAAAAACCCGATGTTTTGTATCACTGTAAAACTTAACAATATCGTTTTCATCCACATAAGAGAGATCAATCTGAAGATGTTTAAAAATCAGGTTTATTTGTTCCAGTGTGAGTTTTCCCATACTCACATCATGAACCTCGTTTTTATCTTTTAATCCACCAACTCCATATTTTACCAATAAATCTGAAAGCTCATTCATAAAGCCGTTATCAACTGCCAGACTTTCTTCCGGCTGGTCGGTATCGTTCAATTTAAATGCAGGAGGATTTTCGATCAGGCAATAACCAATCTCATCGTCACTAACCCTCATTTGAGCAAACTCTTCATCTGAAATCATTTTTAAAGAAGTTGGATAAAGTACATCCCTTTCTTTTTGCAGTATATCACGAACCAGGTGGATCACATTTTCTTGTGCGGCAATAAACTCCTGGTCTTTATCTTCATTCAATAAAATATAAGCTTGCTTAATTTCGTCCCGAACATTATTATCGAAAGTCCACATAACTTTGGAAGGACGATCAAACCCTTTTTGCTCCAACACGGAAAATAGTTGATTTTGCTTTCTGCTGAAATGAATATTAATCTGGTTCAATTTTTCATATACCTCCAACCATTGGTTTTTGATGAATTTCTTTTTTAAAAGATTTTCCATTTGAAGCAGCACAACTTCAATGGCTGAGGCTTCATTCTCATAAGTTTGAATAGGATGTCCTTGTGGTAGTTCCAATTCATTTTGAACCAAAACATCCCGGAAAACATCGATAATATCATCCATTCCTTCAACCATCACGTCATCAGAAATTCCCAGGTTGATCATATGCTGTTCGCCAAACGCGAACTCTTCTGCTGTTATTGATTCAAATGTTTTATTGACTATCTTTTTGGCTTCATCAGGTTTAAGCTCACCTTTAAAAACTTTCAACTTAATATCAAGCATTTTCCTTATACGGTCATTATCCAGGTCCAGATGTTTTTTCATTTCAATCTCTTCAAAATCATCTTTTGGGAAAAACCAGGCATGAAACTCATCATCATTTATTTTCTCTACAAATTTTTCAAACCCTCGTTTCTCCATTAATGAATACAGTGGAAATGGTTCAAACTCTTTTATAATATGCAGGCCTTCGTTTGGTTTAATTTCTTCCAGTGCATCAAGGACACACTTCTGAAACTCCTCAGACTCTCCCCTGCCATCAAGCTTAATGTATTGAATATCCTTTTTCATTATTGTTCAAGTTTGAAGTTCTTAAGAAACAGTAACTTTGAAATAACAGCGTCTTTATGAAGAATTATTTATTCAATTTTACGAATAAAAATAAGACATAAAATCCCATTTCGATTATGAGAAACAATTGGAAAAGTCAGTTGTTCGAGATCAAACAAATAATCACCAGATGTTATGATTCCATAAAACTACAAGACCAGCAACAACAGTATAAATATCAAACATTTAAAACTAAGCTATCCTAATTAATGATGACTCCGGCGCATAAATCTGCTCATCATCTATTGGTACTTTTCAATGATTCAATTAAATCTGATTAATGAATATGGTAAGCAATTTGCACAAATGATTAATGCATATTTTAGATAAAATCATAGAATTCATTATAGAATCCTGGAAAGACAAAAACACAATTCTCATATCTCCTAAAAAACAAGGAAATACACCTGTCTGTAAAATAAAAAGAACAGAATTTAACAACACAGCAAAAGACACGTTACATCTACAAAAATTCAATTCCGGAATAATTCATCGTCAAGATCAAAGCCCCGATCAAACACAAAGCACTAAAACATAAATCACAATAATTAAGGATTTTAAAGGACATCGATATCTTCTATTTTTGCAGCAGAAAATAGATATAAAGTTTGGCACAATTTCAAGAGATTTTCAGATTTTCACTATGAACTTGTTTAAAGTTAAAAGCTGAAAGTGATTATGATTGTATGAAATAGTGCTATTTGTTAATGTCATGAATTGTGACACTTTTTTTAACTAACTCACCCTGAGTCAAAAAAACGAATTGTTCAATTCAATGGCATACTATTATCATTTAACTTTTGACAACTTCTATTCAAAATTTAGCTTTAATATGAGTTCAGATATGAAATTTAAAGATGGAAAATGGAACGATTCCATAGAGGTAAAAGATTTTGTTACATGCAACATAACGCCTTACACCGGAAATCATGACTTTCTGGTTGGTCCAACAAGCAGAACAAGCCAATTATGGTATACCTGCAAAGCCGCATTAAAAGAAGAACGTGAAAAAAACGGGCTTCGTGATGTAGATACTGAGATTGTTTCAGGAATAAAAGCATTTAAACCGGGATATATTGACAAGGACAATGAGGTGATTGTTGGATTGCAAACTGATGAGGTATTGAAACGCGCTATGAAACCTTACGGTGGTTTTAAAGTTGTTCAAAAAGCACTTTCAGAACATGGATTAAAGCCAGGTGAGCTTATTACTGAATCTTTCGGGAAATATACAAAAACCCACAATGACGGGGTTTTTGATGCATATACTGATGAAATCAGGAAATTTCGCTCGTTGGGATTTCTAACCGGACTGCCTGACAATTATGCAAGAGGTCGTATTATCGGAGACTACCGACGGGTAGCCTTATACGGAATCAACAGGCTAATTGAGGCAAAAAAGGAAGACCTGGGAAATATTAAGGGTCCAATGACTGACCATACCATCCGTCTGCGTGAGGAAGTATCGGAACAGATAAAAGCCCTTTATGACATGATTGAGATGGGGAAATCCTACGATCTTGACCTAAGTCGTCCTGCAGAAAATGCGCGGGAAGCTGTTCAATGGACTTACATGGCTTACTTAGCAGCAGTTAAAGAGCAAGACGGAGCTGCCATGTCTTTAGGCAGTGTATCTTCATTTCTTGATATTTATATTGAAAAAGACTTGCAGGCAGGTAAAATAGCTGAAGAAGATGCACAGGAATATATTGACCAGTTTGTTATGAAACTACGCATGGTCCGTCACCTGCGCATGGAAGCTTATGATCAGATTTTCGCAGGGGATCCAACCTGGGTAACTGAATCCATTGGAGGTTTACTAATTGATGGACGCAGCAAAGTAACCAAAACTTCATTCAGGTTCCTGAATACGTTGTACAACCTGGGACCATCACCAGAACCCAATATCACAATCCTTTGGTCAAAGAACCTGCCACAAGGATTCAAAGATTATTGCGCCAAAGTATCTGTTGAAACATCATCCATTCAATATGAAAATGATGATTTAATGCGTACCAGTGCCAATTGTGACGATTATGGTATTGCCTGCTGCGTGTCCATGCAGGAATTGGGAAAACACATTCAGTTTTTTGGAGCAAGGACCAATCTTGCAAAAACACTACTACTGGCCATCAACAGAGGCCAATGTGAAAATACAGGAACCCAGATAGTAGAAGGAATCCCACACTTAAAAAATGAATACCTGGACTACGATGAAGTGGTCGCAAACTTCAAAATTGCAATGAAAGAAGTTGCACGTGTTTACAATGAAGCGATGAACATTATCCATTTCATGCACGATAAGTATTACTACGAGAAAGCACAAATGTCACTGATCGACACTGATCCAAAAATCAATATCGCTTACGGTATTGCAGGTTTATCAATTGTGGCCGATTCATTGTCTGCAATTAAACATGCAAAAGTAAAGCCTATCCGTGATGAGAATGGCCTAACTGTTGATTTTGAAATTGAAGGCGATTTCCCCAAATATGGAAATGATGATGACCGGGTAGATTTAATCGCCAGGGATGTTGTTAGCCACTTCAACAAGGAGTTAGCTCAGCATAGGGTCTACAAAGATGCAAACCCGACCCTATCTGTGCTTACCATCACCTCAAACGTTGTTTATGGCTTAAAAACCGGGGCAACCCCTGACGGAAGGGCTAAAGGAGTAGCCTTTGCACCTGGGGCAAACCCCATGCACGGGCGGGATACTCATGGAGTAATTGCTTCCCTTAACTCGGTTGCAAAAATTGATTATACCGATTCGAAAGATGGTATTTCCAATACCTTGTCAGTTGTACCAAGGTCGTTAGGTTCAACCCATGAAGACCGGATTGCAAATCTTGTTCGCACACTCGATGGTTATTTTGGAAGTAATGCACAACATCTAAACGTAAATGTCCTTGATCGTGAAACATTGATCCGTGCCATGGAGCATCCTGAGGAACACCCTCAGCTAACCATCCGGGTTTCGGGATATGCGGTAAATTTTGTACGCCTAACACGTGAGCAACAGCAAGAAGTGCTAACCCGCTCATTTCACGAATCATTGTAAATCCATTTTTAATTATAAGTTAAAATGAATACATTCTTCCTGAATTTTGGAAGGATGTATTCTATCTCTATAACGCATGATTAAGGGTGAAAAAACACTACTTGTCCACTCAATTGAATCCTTTGGCACTCATGATGGCCCAGGTATTCGGCTAGTTATTTTTCTGCAAGGCTGTAATATTAAATGCCTTTATTGTCAAAACCCCGATACCATAGTTTTAAAAGGTGGTACCAAAACAACCATTGATTCATTGGTCAGGCGGGCAAAAAATATGAAAATCTACTTTGGGGAAGATGGAGGAGTAACAATATCCGGAGGCGAACCCATGCTTCAAAGCAAAGCGATCATTCCATTTTTTGAAGCACTCAAAGCTGAAAATATCCATACAAACATTGACACCAATGGAACCGTGCGGACACCTGAAGCTTTGACCCTAATCTCCGGGCTTTCGGATTTAATCATGTTTGATGTTAAATCGACTTCAGAAGAAGGCTTTGAAGCACTAACAGGGGCCCGAAAGTTGCAAGCCAGCTTAAACAATATAAAGCTCAGGGAAGAAAGTCAACTGCCATTCTGGTTACGATACGTTTTAATCCCCGGCATAACAGATTCTGATCATTCAATAAATTGGTTAATTCAACAGTTTTCTGAAATGAACTATCTGGAACGTTTGGAGATTCTACCCTATCATAAACTGGGAGCATACAAGTGGGAATCCCTGGGCATGCAATATCAGCTAAAGGACGTAAACGAAAATACACCGGAGCAAATTGAAACAGCCAAAAATGTATTAAAAAGGTATTTCAAAAATGTGACCTAGAAAAAAACAGACAGAAAGGACAAAGCAAAGATTAAAAGTCTGGCACAATGAATGATTTAACTTTAAATAATAATAAAAAAACAGTACTTAAAATGAATTCTAACTTGAAGAACAGGTGGTTAATTGCAGCCTCAGCAGTAGGGATCCATATTTCGATTGGTTCGGTTTATGCTTACTCTGTTATGACAAATCCTGTTAAAGAGATTTTTGATGTTGATGGGAGTGTTATTAAATGGGCATTTAAGATTGCCATTTTGCTATTGGGTTTATCTGCTGCATTTTTAGGACGATGGGTTGAAAAGGTTGGCCCAGGCAAAAGTGGAACAACCGCCGGCTTATTTTACGGCATTGGTATCATGGGAGCAGGCCTGGCAGTTAAAATAGAGTCACTACCATTATTTTATATTTGTTACGGGGTAATCGGAGGTATTGGTTTGGGTATTGGTTATATTACACCGGTAAGTACCCTCGTAAAATGGTTTCCAGACAGACGGGGACTTGCCACCGGAATGGCCATAATGGGCTTTGGGTTTGCAGCATTGATTTTTGGTCCTGTAATGCAAAGACTATTTGACACAGTAGGCGTGTCGAATGCATTTTTTGTGCTTGGAGGAATTTACACCGTGATTATCCTTGCTTCTGCCAGGTATATTGAAAGACCTCCGGAAAACTATGTGCCAAAAGGTTATACGCCAGGAGAAGGAAAAACAATTAAAAGTGATATTGCCAATTTGACCGCTAAAGAATCCCTTAAAACCAGTAGGTTCTATTACATGTGGGTTATGATGTTCATCAATATATCATGTGGTATTGCAATTATTGCAGCAGCAAGCCCAATGATGCAAAATAAACTTGCCTATACACCTATGCAGGCAGCTACTATTGTTGGTTTTATTGGTGTATTTAATGGTTTTGGCCGAATTATATGGTCGGGCCTTTCAGACTTTATTGGAAGAGCAAACACCTACATCCTGTTTTTTGCTTTTCAAGTCCTGGCATTCTACTTCCTACCACAGATCTCACTGGAATTATTATTCCTTGTTGTACTTTTTACTGTAATAACCATGTACGGAGGAGGATTTGCAACTTTACCAGCTTTCCTTGGTGATTTATTTGGAACAAAACAATTGGGGGCAATTCATGGATTTATCCTAACGGCATGGGCCTTGGCAGGACTTGTTGGGCCAACAGTTTATGATATGGTTATCAAAAAAACTGATTCGTTAGAGAAAACATTATTAGTATTCTCGCTCATGTTCATTGTTGCCCTGATTACTTCAATACTAATGAAGATCTTTGTTAGTAATGCTTACAAAGAGAAACAGCAGATTGAACAACAAGCCAGGGAAGCAACTTAAACAGAAGAAAAGCTATTAATAATATTCTAGTGCTTCAATTCATAAATCCGAACCTTATTTTCATCTCCCTTTTTCCTTTCTGCTTCGTTAAAAAATCGTTTACAGAACGATGCTATGCGCAGATTTTTTGCCTTGTCAAAAACCAAGATAACTTCAACTTAACCGTCATTTCAGACATGACACGACACTAGCTTGAGCGTTGAACCAACCACGATGGGGAATTAAATATCCACCCTCAAAGAAGGTGGGTTTGATTTGTACAGGGGTGTCATCTTTTGGAAAGATGACACCCATTGTTTACATTTTACATTTTCTTGTATAAAGATCAAGGCACAGCCCTTTAAACATGACCACCACCAAAGGAGGTGGGTTTTTAATTTATACTAAACTTCCACGATATTCCTCTCTGTCAAAATTAGTTAAATAACGTGAGTTCGGGATAAGATATCAATCACAGAAAGTCATAAGTGCATTAGGTTTGAACTAAAAAAACACAGGAATAGTAAATTATTTCAAGGATTTTTTAGTTCAAAAATGATGTGCTTTGGACTTTCCTTTAAAAGGCTTTGAAAATTTTCACATATACTGCTCCAATTTTTATTGAATTATCCCGACCTGCCTGCCGGTAGGCAAGGTAGTTCCGCAAAAAATTGGTTTGTCTATGCAAAAATTTTTCAAAGCTGTGACGATAGCTTATCCCGAACTCACGTTAAATACTGAAATATGCGATTAGTAGTTAAAACCTGTTGGTCGCATATTTTTGAATCAGCATTAATAAGCATCTTCATGATATCGATTTTGCTTTATTAGAGTATCAAACAGCGGAATTTGCCCGTTGCTTTCCAAAATGGAAGTCACCGTATCTTTCACACTGTCAGCCATTTTTACAGAACCGCAAACATATATATGTGCACCTTGTGTCAACCAGTTTGTTAACTCTTCTGAATTCTCTTCAAGCAAATGTTGCACATATTTTTTTTGTTTGGTGTCGCGAGAAAAAGCAAGGTCAAGGCGAGCCAACGTTTTATTTTTGAGGAAAGCGTTTAGTTCCTTTTCATACAGAAAATCGTATTCTCTATGCTTATCACCCCAAATTAGCCAGCATTTACCTTTTATACCATCATTTTCACGTTGTTGCAGAAAGGCCCTGAACGGCGCAATACCTGTTCCAACACCAATCATTATTAGTTTATCATTCTTATCTTCCGGCAACCTAAATTCGTGCGCCGGACGATGTTTAAAGCTGAATGTATTACCCTCTTTAATATCTTCATTCAGATAAACAGAAGCCGAACCTTCGTGTTTTTGTTCGCTATAATCAAAACGAACCGTTTTAACGGTCAGGTGGATTTCATTTGGAAAAACCTGTGAATAAGAAGCCACCGAGTATAAACGTCTTTTTAACTTTGGTATTATTCCAACAATTTTATCTGCATCAACATCAGATGAATACCTCGATAGCAGATCAATTAAATTTGCTTTACAAATAAATTCTTCCGTAAACACCTTACTTCTCAATAGCTCTTCCAGTTCATCATTATTTGTTATTTCCTGATATTTTTTAAGAACTGTTTTTGTTAAAGAAGTAATCTCCAACTCATTAAGTAGTTGGTTTTTCAATACTACATTGTCATTCTGCCCAAGAATATCCAAAACGTCCTTCACCATCCAATCCGGATTTACAGGCTTAATATCAATTGAATCCCCAGGTTGAATCTCACTGATGTCGTCATTAACGATCAACTCTAAATGATAAATTGGTTGTTTGACCGTATCGGAGGATAATAATACGTTGTTTTTAAGCATGCCTGTAAAAACATGAGGTTTCGCAAGAACCTGATCAGAAGTAGATACCGGTCTGCCATTTCCATATAATTCCAGACAGGTTGCTTTAATCCACGAAGAAGCTGTTTCAGAAAAGTCTTCGTCACAATCCACACGCGGGATAATCGGTGTCGCTTTTAATTCCTTTAACCGGTTGTCCAGTTGTTTCCCGGTTTCGCAAAACTTTTCATAACTGGAATCACCCAAGGCACAAACCGAATAATTCAACTCATCAAGTTGTGGCATCTCCCGGGAATTCAGCACATCGAAGAAACGGTTAGCCATGGATGGCGGCTCGCCTTCCCCATCTGTACTAATAACCACCAGCAAATTCTTATAGTTTTTGAGCTGATGTGGTGAAAATTTCTTAGTATTGGTAAGATAAACCCCGTTACCCCTGTTTTTTAAGTAGCTTTCGGTAAACTCAGCGACTTTTTTTGCATTACCAGTTGATGTTGCATAAAGTATTAAAATATCAGACTTAGTGTTATCGTGAGATTCAGACAGGTTTAGTCCATTTTGGGATTTCATTTTCTGTGCAAAGGCCTTTTTCTTCTTTAATCGCTTCCACCACAACATAAATCCGGTTACCGGCAAGCTGGCACAAAAAAGGCTAACAAAAAATGCTAAGAACTTCCCTGGCAAGCCAAGAATACCACCTGTATGGATATCGTAATAAGCACGTTTGATTTTATCAGCAGTTTTGGCATCGTCATAGCTACCATAAAAATTATCGCTTGCTATTGGCTCCAGGGTATATTGATCGAAATGCAGGTAATCTATTTTCCTGTGAGATGACGGATCTCTGTTTAATTCGACCAAAACAGATGCTGAATCGTTTTCGACCGCGTGTATTTCAATAAAACCGATTTCAGGATTATCTTTTTTTAATTGGGCAAATATGACATCCACAGCTTCTCCTTCAAAGGCATGGCCGTTCGTGTTCAAGGTATCAGAAAGCGGTGGGTTCCATACAATTTCCTTTTCTCCTCCCATAGCTTTGTATATAGCACGATCTAAGCCCCTAAGCAACCAGCTTAATCCGGTTAAAACAATTATTAAAGCCAAAAAGAAAGAATAAAAACCAATAACCTTATGTTTCTCAAGAAGTTTTACAGAAGATTTATCCCCAGCGGAAAAAGAAAAACTTTTACTTGAACTGTTTTTGCGGGGCCACCACAAAATAATGCCCGAAATTAGCATGATCACAAAAATGATTGACCCAAGGGCCACAGTAATATAGCCTGTCATCATTGGTAACCAAAGTGTAGCATGGCCCCGCCTGACAAAACCGAAAAAGGTGTGCATAAAATTCACCGTTTTTATCACCTCTCCCGAGTATGGGTTTATGTATGTAGCACCATAAAAGAAAGGATCAGCCTGGTAATAAATCGCCTCTATTGCATCGGTTGAGTCCCGGTAAATAACACCATGAACTGACATACCGGGCTTAGCATGTTCGGCAATTGCAATTGCTTCTGATGGTAAAAGCATTTTACTATCCCGGGCAGGTACATTTTTATAGGTAAGCGTAAAAGCTTCAATCTCATCTTTAAAAGCATACAGCGCTCCGGTTATTGAGACAATAAAAACAATTAAGCCCGAAATCAAACCTAAATACAAATGTATTTTACGCAATATTGTTTTCATAAATTGATCATTCTATGGTTGTTCCTTTTTCTGTTTTTACTCTGAGGGAACTATGCATCAGATAAGCGCTTACAACCGTTCGGTTAACTATGAGAAGTAATGGTGCTAATAATGGGTAACTAACACCAGGTAAAGGTTATCCCGGAATTTGAAATCTGACATAACCTTTACCTGGCTAACAATATCCTTTCGGTATCGATATTTTTCTTATATGAATATCCGTTTGTTTACCCAATGTCATTTGAAGTAGTCATTAGATAGTCAATAATTGTCATTTCTGTTTTAAAAACCAACAATTGACAACTGAATGACGATAAATTACAATAAATGACTGCGAAAAATACCTGCTGGGTAAATAGGCGGATATCCATATTTCCTTATTACTTTTCTTCAATCAGTGAATGAATTCCCTTCGTGTAGTTTCCATCAATATCAGCTCCTTTTACAGCAGTTTCTGTCTCTGTATCAATAATATAAATTGAAGAATAATCACTACTGCTACATCCAAGGTACAGTTTAGTTCCTTCAACAAGGAAAGCACTGTTCCATCCTCCACCACTATTTGGAACATCGGTCAACAGGTTAAATGTCTTATTGTATAAGTCAACAATACCTGTTTGTACAATTGGTGTAGCTGCATTGGGGGCATAACTTCCCCAGTGATAGGCAGAATTTGTTTCATCTTCCATAATTACTTTTACCACAGCTTTACCGTTTGCTACATAAAACAAATCATTGATTTTATAGCCACCACTTAATGTTTCAAAATCAACATAATAGCTGTCGTCAAATTCAGTCTCGCCGTTCTTAACTTTAAGAATAGCAGAGTTTTTAGAAGGAATTGGATTAAATCCGCATGCCAATGACGAGGAGGCATAAGTATACATGTCTCCTTTTTCATCAACCTGTAAAGCGTTAGTAGTAAAATAGCGGCCAAGGTTTGGTGCCCTGTCATCTTCAATAATCTTTTCGAATTCCAACCCAGGGAAGCTAAATACGGCAAGGTAGGCAGTATTGGCTTGTGGAGTAGAAAAATCGCCACGTGCATGTGTATGGTAATAGGCTACAAACAACTTATCATCACGTACTTCGGCATCTGCCGGAAATGCAAAAAGACTATCGGCAGCAATATCACCAAAGTTCGACTCAACTGTTTTTTCAATACTCATGGTGTTGGTATTGATAAGGTAAATTTTCTTATCGGTTAAGCCCGAACGTCCGTTACCAATTACTACCATGGTAGCTTCATCGGCAACATCAATGGCATAAGCCGATAAATCGGTAAAAAAGCTATCGCCTTTTTTTAACTCACCCCCTACCAGCTCGTAACTAACATATTCGGGAGCTGAGGTATATGAATAAGAGAATATCTGGTCAACCCCCTGGAAGAAAACGGTCCAGGCAGCGGGCTGCTCAAAACCATTATTAACGGGCGACACAGTTCCTGCAGTCAAACTATCGGCAAAAGCCAAAACATCCACTGCAGGGTCGGTACCCGACTCAATTCCCACAAAATAATGGGTTAAATCCCCGGTTTCTGTCGGGATCACAGGGTCAGTATTTGAATCATCTTCACAAGCTGCAATTGCTAAAGCTGCAATTGCCAAAATCATAAATCTGAAAAATGGTAATCTGTTCATAATAAAATAAGTAAATTATTGAATAAATATTCTGAATTTAAAACTATAAGTCCGTCCGGGACGGCGTTGCGAATAATTGTCGTATAGTGCCAAATCAAACACATTGGCGATACCAAATGAAAGGTTATATTTTCCATTATCCAGGCTGTACACACCTTCAAGATCTGTAGGGTATTGCGTTGGAATTTCGGCTTTATCTTCACTGGCAAGGTTTTCCCACTGGTATGGAAAACCCAGTACATAGTGTTGTGTTGCATTTAGGGCCACCACATTGCCTTGTTTCAATACATTATCAAAACGATATGACAGGAACAATTTGCCAAATAAATAGGGCTCGTTTGGTATTCGTATTTCATACGTATTGTTGTTACCATTATCATAGGTATTATCGCGTTTATCAATAAAAGAACCATTCATTTGCATCTGCAATCGGTTCTTATACTGGTAACTAACTGCCAGGTCAACTCCTTTGGAAATTACACTCTGATCATTGATATACTGTGTTTTAATACCGATAGCATTGGCACGGATGTAATTTTTGGTATCGCGTAAAAAAAGATTTAAGGACAACATGGTGGTATGAAATCCATTCCGGCTATGATAGTTATACAGACCTCCAAAATTATAATTATAACTCTGTTCCGGTTGTAATTCCGGGTTGGCATAAATATTTAAACCATCGCCAAAAAGCTCAACAATTTCGGGAAAGCGTGTAGCGTTTTCAAAAGATCCTTTTAATTGAAAATTCTTAAAATGATAAGTGGTTGCTAAACCATAGCCAAAAAAATCCTTGTTAATTTCTACAGGAACTTCTTCATTACCCTGGTAATTGGTACTGACCGAATTGAGTGTATAACTGTATTGTTTGATAAATGCCGAACTCTTTAGTTTATCACTAAAAGCGTTATTACTGTATGATAACGACCAGATATTTTTTGCGACTGTGCTGGGATTTTTAAACTGGGTATTGTTTTGTTCTTTGCGTTTGTCGGTACCATTTAGTTTTAAGTAATTCAGGCTGAAACCTGCAGCTATGCCATGATTGTTATTGATATCGTACTCGGTATAAGTATTGTTCAGGTAATTCCTGATGTGCAGGGTAAGTAATGTTTTTCTGTTTTCAATTTCGCCAACATCCTGGTCAAAAAATTCCTTACCACCAAACCAATCGTACCGGTAACTACTGGTGTCCCTACCCATATTTTCAGAAAACACAGCAACTCCATTTGACGATAAAGAAAGACCCGGTATTATAAAATCCTTTTTTGAATACTTCCCGGTAAGGATCAATTTTTCCTCGGAAGTGGCAACTTCCCCGTATGGAATTTTGGCAGTTCCGGTGGCAAATTCCGGTTGCTGAATTTCGTTGGAATTATCGGAGTACATTGCCCCAATCATCAATATGTCGGCAAAATCAGTTCCTGTAAAGCCCGTCTCCAGCCATACCATCCGTGAGGTATAGGCATCATGAAAGCGTTCTACCCAGGTGGGTGTTTCGCTCTCCTTTCCGGTTTCAAAATCAACCAAATAAACCGGTATTTTATAATTATTATCTGAATGATTATAAAATGATTTTAAATCGAATGTAAAACCACTCTTTTTATTTCGAACACGGCTATTTAGTGAAGCCACATGGGTATTAAGCGAGCCATGAGAATAGGAAGCATCTACAAATGAACCGGAATTTACATTCGTTACCACATTGATAGCCCCCCCAAGTGCATCAGCCGAAAGGTGTATCGGGACAACACCTTTGTAAACCTGAACGCTTTCAATGAGGTTCGCCGAAAAATTATTAAGACTAAGCGATGTTCCAAAATAATCCATTGGTACCCCATCAATAAATATCCTTACCTGATTATCACTTAGACCATTGAGCGAAACAGAGAAAGAAGATCCCATTCCCCCGGATTGACGGGTATTTACACCCGATATTTTCCCAAGAATATCAAAACCATTGGTTGAAAGACTTTTAAAATCCCTCGCTTCAATTACTTCAATGGCATATGACTTTTCCCTTAGGATTGTGGTATTGCTTTTTCCCAGGATTTTCACCTCTCCAATTTCCCGGGAATCGGCTTTTAATGTTTCGTTAATGCGAATGGTTTTTCCAGGCTCAAGTTTTACACGGATGGTTTTGGTTTCATATCCTAAAAAACGAATTAGTAAGTTGTGATTACCGGTTTTTTCTGTTTTCAGTACAAATCGACCATCTTCTCCACTAACACAACCAATATTGGTTTTTTCCAAACTAATATTTGCAAAGGCAACAGGTGCTTTCTCTTCATCTGTAACTATACCCTGAATTGTACAATAGTTGTTTTGTGCATTTACCCCTGAAAGAAAAATAAATACCAAGAAAAACACGAATGCACCAAGCTTCTTGAAAATCACCATTATTAAAGTGTATTAATTACCGCTTATTGAATAATCGACAAAAATACCTTTTAATCCCCCTCCCACAATCCTCATTTTTAGGGATTATTATTATTTAGACTTAATAAACCTTTGCTTATTATAAACTATTTATTAGGCTGTTACTGATTGAATACAAAATTTCAGGTGAAAATTACAACGCTTTTTAGCTCTTAAATTCCTCACAAATTATAATGATAAAAATAAGGTAGGTTATAAAAATGCCTGAGACTGACAACTCATTTTACCACGCTCAATATTTATTGTCATGAATCTTATCCCTGCAACATTTACTGTATTGATAGCTTCACTTGAAGTGAAGCTATCAATATCCACATCGCCCCTTTTTATTAACCTGAGTTCGACTTTAAATCTTGCCTCAGTTTCAACTAATTTTTAGTAGAAATTGATTCAGATTTTTGAAGGACTACCTTGCCTACCGGCAGGCAGGTCGGGATAATTCAAGAAAATATGAAACGATTTATGCAAAAATTAGTACAATCCGAAGGAAAATACAGAAAAACACAATCTTTGAACCAAAAATATCTTAAAATAGCCCGCTATTCTTTCGATATTTTTAATCCCAATCTAGCATTTTTCTGTATTTCTGAGGCTATTATTTAAAATCGAACTCAGGTTATTAATCCGGAATATAAATAATCTCTCCATTTTCCATTTGGTAAGCTGTTCCAACCCGTTTCCCTTTGCTTCCATTTGTTTGTTGATCTTCTGAAGCTTTGTAAGTCTCAATTTTCTCTCCCTTTTTGGTAATGATGACCATTTCTTCTGTTCCCGGGTTTTTCACCATGGTAAAATCTTCTTTTGAAAAGATTTCATTCATTTTATACCGGGCAACAAGTGCAACCATTAGCGCCAGCGCAAAAACCATTGCCACATCAAACAAATTGGAAACAGTTGCCATCGGATCAAAATCTTCCTGGTTCAGAAAATTCTTTGCTCTTCTCATTTCTAATTTTATGTATAAGGTAAACTTTCAGTCGTTTCTTTCGTTTTATGAAGCTGCTCAATCTTAGCATTACTTTTTCCTGATAACTTCATCAACTCAACAACAAACTCCAAATCACTAATATCTGAAGCATACCAGCGGCGTTTGATCTGCATAATCACAAAGCCAACAGCTCCGGTAAGTAATCCAATAACTGTTGTCGCAAAAGCAACCTGCATATTTACGGCCATCGATTCAATATCCCCTGCGGCAAGGCCTACCAAAGCTGGTCCCATGGGGATAAGTGTCCCCATCAATCCCAAAATTGGTCCTAGTTTGGCAAGTGTCTGACTGCCCGATAAATCTTTTTGACAAGCAATTTCAAAATCGTTCAGTATTTTATCGTAATAAACAGCTCCGGGAGCAGATGACGAAATTTTTTTAAGAAATACATTTAGGATCAGTTTCCCGTTTTCGCCAATTTCGCCAATTGCTGAATGTACATTTGTTTCATTGAGATTTGAAATTTCTGATTTGAACTTCTTGTTGAACTTCAGTTTCTGAATGTACATGCCATAAAAGGTCCCGATTAACATTAAAGCTCTTAAAAAGAAAATAAGTAATAGCACAATAACCGGAATAAGCAATCCGGTTGATATCCAGTATAATATTTGGGTTATTTCATCCATAATATAAATAGTAAGTTCAGTTATTTTTTTCTGAAAGAAGTTTTCTAATTTTTCGGTTGTACAAAACAAACCCGACAATTCCAGTTCCAATCAATAAAAAGAAAAGTACAGCAAGTTGCATTAAAGGAATATCTGTAATCGCAGACTTAACCGGTAACCTGAATAATTTAACAGAAACAATGATTGCAACCAGCAACTGAATGATATGCAAAACAAATTTAAGCTCAAGCCGCAAGTCATACTCAGGAATAAAATACCTGATAAGCTTTATAAACCCGAAAATAAAAGCAGGGACAAAGAGTGCTATCAACAAAGCCAACAATTTAAATGAAACCCCGGGGATATTTAAAAAGATAAAACTCTCCATGTAAAAAAATGCTGGTAGAATAATGATTCCAGGGAAATAGTTAAGGTATCGAAAAACGCTTATTACCGGTTCATTATAAAACATCCTGATCAGGAATATACTTAATAACACCCCGGCAATACACTCTACAATTTGTACGACTAAAAAATTTGAAACAATTTCCTGCTTTGTCAACATTTCCTGAAATTTAGAATAACTCTGCTCAATGGCAAATGGGTAAGCCAGGTAAATTCCAACTGACACCATCATTAATAAAATAATGACAGGCAGGTTACTTTTTAGCAAGCTCAACTGAATAACAAACGAGAGCAGGGCCAATAGGAGCAATATGGAAATAAATGATACCACTTTCTATCGTTTATTTTTTCTTCTTTTCACGGAGAAATAAACAAGAAGAATGAAAATAGCCATTGCACCTCCGGCAACAACCCAACGGTCAAGAGAAATTGCAGGCCTATCTTCAGATTCAGGATTTATTTTTTCCTCTTTCTTAAGCACAACATTTTCCTTCGATTTTTCTTTTGAAGATTCCCTTATATTGGCAATCTCCGTATCGTATGCTTCCCGCAACTCCGGTTTCAGTTTATTGCTGATGAAGTCTTTGAGTTTTTGATTATCACAAACAAATCCACTACATCCGGCTTCATAATCTTTTACCAGTTCACCATGCAATTCGGCCATGGCCTGAATTTGTTCGGGAGTAGCTTTCCACATCCCTTTACGGACCGTCTCCAGCATAACCGCGGTCATTTCCTGCAAGGCATAAGGGTTCTCACGTTCAAAAAACCCGTGGACATCCAGGTTTTGTTTATCCAACACATAAGTATCATGAAGCTTATCCCATAAGCGGTTTTCAATTACAGTCGGCTTCATTACGTTCCATCCAAAAGTATTGCGAAAGGTTTCAGCAAATGTTTCCGCAGATGTTGCCCCGCCTTTCATATATTCTTTGATGTACCTGGGATTTAACAAGGTTGTTCGTGTTTCCACCCAAACAGCTTCTTTCAGTCCCTGAATACGCGGATTTGAAGCATTTCTGAAGTCATTGAAATAGGACTCTGCATCATTCCCTGTGACTTCTCTCACAGCAAGGTTAATTCCACCCATAAATTCATAAACATGGTCAAGACTTAAAGCCCCCCAGGTATTACTCTGACGTGGCTGAACCACCGCCTCAGTATTCAGTAAAGCTGCTTCAAAAACACCGGCATCAAAATCTCCCCAATCATCGGCATCACCATAAACAGCCCCCATATTATTGATATAGGTTTGAGCAACGGTCCTGGTGCTATCCCAACGACCACTGTTTTCAACCATACCCATAATTCCGGTTCCATAATTACCGTTTACACCTCCAAAAATCCGTTTGGTAGAAAGTTCCCTTGCCTGTTTTGGGGAAAAGCCTTTTTCGATAAGCCTTCTTTCAGCATCAAAAGCACCTTTATTTACAAAGTTATTTTCTGTTCCACCCTCAGCAGCCACTTTTGCTATAGCCCGGTTGATCAGGAACAGTCGGGATGCTGCCAAATCCCTCAACTGCCCTGATGTCTGGACAACCACATCAATTCGTGGTCGATTCAATTTTTCAGCCGGGATCAAACGGATATCCTTTACTCTCCCATATGGATCCCAAACCGGCTCAACACCCAGTATGTATAAAATCTGCGCTATGGTAGTTCCTTCACTTTCAATGAAACTGCTTGACCATAAAGTAAAACTTATCTTCTCCGGATATTGATTATCATGCTTCTTACGATAATCAGCCAGCAAATCATCCCCTAATTTTTTAGCTACTTCCCAGGCTTCTTTTGTTGGCGTTTGTTCAGCGTTTACTGCTGTCAGGTTTCTACCGGTAGGCACTGTTGCCGGATGGGCAATTGGATCACCCCCGGGGCTTGGAGCTGTATAGCCTCCATCCAAAGAATTAAGAATTGCCTTGAATTCTATCTCGGGGCTTTGTTTTAGTTGTTCCCTTTTTTGCTGAATTGATTTTAATGTAGTTTGAACAGTAAATACTGCATTCGAAAAAGTCTCCTCAATGTTTTCAAGTTTTTTAATTTTATTTCCCACTTTTTCAGATACCGGATCAAGACTTACATGGATAAAATCATATAAATCTTTTTCTTTTTTAGTTGATGAATTTTGAAGTATCCCAAGCAGGGATTTACGGTTAGAAGCATAAAAACCAAGACTTGATTTTTGCGCCTCAAGTTCTTTCAAAGTCATTTTTTCGATACGTTGTACCGACAAATTCATTGTCTTAATATGTTTTTCCAGCAATGCATTTCCAAGCAACAAACTATCTTGTCTTTGCTTTTCCAGGGCAACTTCTTTTTCAAGATTTGTATCCTTTAAATAGTGCATAGATAGTGTGCGTAATTCTTCCTTTTTTATGAGTATTAAGATTGAACGTACGATACTATCCGATGCGGTTTCAAGAGCCTCAGCCATAGCAGGAATGAATTTTGCCATTCGTTCTGCTTTAGCAAATTTTTTAGGGTCAAGCAAAGCGATAGCTCGTTCATATTCTTTATCAGATTCCAATTTTGCAACAAATTCCTTTTTCTTCTCATTCGGCAGAACTTTTATAATAAGTGAACGGAGTTGTTCCTTTTCTTCATCCGTTACGACAGAATCCTGCTCAGCTGTAGCTTTTTTGGCCATTCCATGTCTGCGATGGCGTTTACTTTGTCCTTCTTTTCTTTTCTTCCAGTTGTCTGCCCGCTCAAAGTCAGCTTGTGATACCAACTTACTAAACATTGCCTCCGGCTTTTTCGTCCTTAATACTTCATGTACATAGTTTTCTGATGGATGCGTGTATACATGATTGAAAAACATCTTGTTTTCAATTTGTTCCCGCTTGATTTTTCCTTTCAAAATATCCAGTTCCGCCAGGTTATAAGCCAGCGCATCAACCATCATCAACTGTATACTTTCATTCAGTTTTTCATGAGAATACGGTACTCCCATCGTATAAAGGCCTCCGGTCACTTTTTCATGCTCAATCTCTTCCAGGTAGTTGGCAAGCTGCATCATCTGCTCTTCAGTATAAGGCTGTGAAACGATACTGTCAAGCCCCAAATCCTTATGAATGCCTTCTTTTACAGCCAACTCTTTTACCGATAAAGCATATTGTGTTTTTAATGCTCCTTTCGCTTGTTCATATTTATGAATTTTCTGGTGCATAATATTCCTTGATGCAAAAGCCCTGGCTTCAATAAATGGTGGGGTCAGGTAGGTTTGTGTAACCGCATAACTTCTTCGTTTGGCAATCATTCCTTCTCCGACATTACTGATCGTGTAAATGTAAAAATGAGGAGTTGTCCCGATTAACGGGTCAGTCCAGTCGTAATCGGAAAGGGCAATTTGTTTTCCGGGAGTAAATTCAAGGCTGCCATGAGTTCCGAAGTGAAAAACTGCATCAGCCTGAAAGCTTCTTTGAATCCATAAATAAGGACTGATATAAGCATGTGGAGGTGCTACTTTAGCGCCATGTATCAACATAAACTCATTTTCGCCAATACCGGGTAATGGTTGTGGTAGCAAGGCTACATTTCCAAAACGCACAGCAGCCACTGCCAGGTAATCAGTTGTATCTTTATAAACAGACATGTAGGCTCCCGGTGCCTTTCCGTATCGTTTCTCCACTTCATTATACAAATCAGCCGGAAGGGATTCTTTGCACCATTTTTCATATGTTTTTGCCGGGATCAATTCAGGATCCCCGTTTTCCAGAAAACCATCAAAAGCCCCTTCTGCATAAGGACCCAATACCGGACCTTCCTGCATTACCTTCTTTTTAAACGATTCAAAATCAGCAGGTAAATCCCCAAGCTGATATCCCTCTGCTTTAAAGCGCAGCAACATATTGTGCATGGAAGGCAATACTTCCATATTGGAAGCTTCAAGTGCATTTTTTCCCGATCCTTTGAAATAAACGATTGCCAGTTTCTTATCAGCATTCTTTTTTTGCTGAAGGGATATATAGTTCTCCGCAATTTCACCAAACTTCTTTAAGCGGTTGGGAATAGCCCGGAAAAGCAGTAATCCGTTTTCATCTTTATATTGGGCAAAAACGGCATAAGGAACAATGCCACCATCAAACTCAGGCATGGTAACACTCTGGCTCAGCAAACCACCAAACATGCCCATTTTGTCTTTTAGCCATTTATCGTATTCCTGAAAAACACTTACCGGACATAAAACCGGGACATTCTGTTTTTTTAGCCAGGCCTCCATTTGTTTTGGGGAACCACCCATCGATAGTTTTCCATGCGGCATATAAACAATCAGGGATGGCTTGATCTCCTTCATATATTTTAATCTTCCACGGAAACCAGCCACCGGATACACGTTCAGATTTCGGCTTTGCAGTTCTTCGATCAAACTGTTCATGTGCTCGCGGTTCGAGTTAAAAGGCCCGGGAACACTGGTAAAGATAATCACCCGCTTTTGCCCCTCCTTGTGAATATCCTGTTCAAGGCAATGCGATTCAAATTCGCTTACCTCCTCAAATACAGCATCTTCATCAACATGAAAAAGCACATCGGAAGGTATCTCTTCTGCAAGGATGACAGAATCTGCCTGAAAATTCTTTCCATCGATCTCTTTCCGGATATAATTTAGCATATTCCGAAAATTTCTGTTGCCCCCATTATCTAAATAATCAGAAATATGATCCAGTTTTTTGCCTGTTAGGTTGGTTAGTTGCAAACGAGGGTTCGTAGATGATTGCATGTAAATATGCACGCCTTTTTTCCCGGCCTCTGTAATCTTTTGCTCCTCTTCAGCTGGTAATTTAATTCCCATACCAAATATCAGTATCATATCGTATGATTTCAGACCAGGCAGGCTATCAGGCGATAACTCGTTCAGCCTGATAAAACGATTGGAGTTTGACTTTGCAATTTTGGTGTATACAAAATCCGGATAATTAATTAATCCAACTTTTGTTGGAGCAATATATTTTTGAAAACCAATAAATGAAAGGACTACAATCAAAATAAGTCCCAGAACAAAAAGGCTATGTTTAATTTTTCTCATGATCATTTCTTTTTCTTTCGTTTTACAAACCAGTAATCAAATACCCCTGAAAGGAGTATCAATGTTCCAAGTATGCCGCCCAGTGGGATAATAAGCATATAAAACCCACCAATCCATCCTCTGAAAATGCGGGCATTGTGCAACTCAAACAAGAAGTTCCAGAGTGGCATTTTATAGTTGTCTTTGATAAATTGGGGCACTTCGAGGATTTTTGGAACAGGATTGCCTTTCAAGTCACATAATCCTTTATAATGCCCAAGTACGTAGTTCCCATTGTCCGGTATTTGAATGAAGGAGGTAACCAATAAGGAACCGGGACCTCCTCTTCGCGGCGTTTCTTCAATTTGCAACAAAGATTCTGTCTTATGCTGTGCTACGTGATATCGCTGTAAACCTCCAAATGAACCTAGCAGCCAGATTCCGGGCTTTTCTTCTTCAAATACGGTTGCCCCCATTGCAAAAATACGTATAGGCAATTTTTGCTTTTCAAAAGACTTTCCCAACTTACCAGCCCAAATCCCATCTCCGCAATCAAGTACAAGCTGATCTTTTTCTGAATCGTAAAAAGCATTCCTGATTTTGTGGTGCCAGGGATTTTTATTTTCAATGGCCGGATACCATTTCTTATTCACTTTGCCCCTTGCAATGGTTATTAGTAGCGGAGGGCGCAAAAAAGCCCCGGTAACAAAGATTACAATCAATAATATGGCAAAATACCATCCCAATTTTTTATGATACCGGAATAAGAAGGAGTATGACTTTTTCTCCCGGTATGATGCCCTTCTCTGTTTTCGTTTATACCTTCTTTTCCATTTTTTGGGATAGTACCAAATATAGAAAGCAGAAACGCAAAGGAAAAACAGGACAATGCCTGCTGCGTCCCAAATAAGCCTGCCGGGCAGTCCCCAAATGCTGCCGTCATGCAATTCAAAAAATACCGAAAATAAAGGTTTACTCGTTACCCTGTCTTTTTTGCCGGGAACAAGCCTTTTAAACTGCAATTCTTTTTTTATCTCAGAAGTATAAAAAGCAGATTCGCTTATAACAACAAACTCATTGGGGAGAATTAGTATTTTCCTGAGTTCATCTTCATTTTCAGGCAAATGGATTTCCTGCCAAATTGAAGAATTAATATTGCAGGAAAACAAACCGGAATTTGTAGCAGCCAGCAAGCGGCCAAATTTTTTATCTATAATAACCTGATTGGTCCTTCTTTTACGTGCAGCTTCGGGAAAATCACCATTCATAAAAGGAGTGATGCCACCCATTACGGAATCAGCAATGAAAACCCCTTGGTTTCCAAACAGGATAATTGAATCAGCTTTCAGGTTTTCAGTTTGAACGATCCCTTTCAGGCTACTTCTGTTCCAGTTGGCAGGATGATAATTTTTGGGAACTAAAAAGCCTGGTACTGAAAACTGCTCAATTTGTTTGGGGTGGTTCAGCAACACTCCGGAAATTGACATCCATGCAAGAAATAGCAAAAAGATCAAACCCAAATACTTGTGTATCCATCTGCTTATTATAAAAAGAAGGTGTTTCATAATTGATTTTGCGAATCATTAAATGCCGGATGTTTATTAAACCATTCTCATTTATGCGAGAAATACTCCCGGGATAAACCGGGAGTATTATTTAATTGAATTGTGGGTTGCCTTTCATGTGTGTGAACATGACACAATTCCATAACTACATACAAGGAAAGTAACTTGTAGTATTACATAAAAAACGCTAGTCTTCAGGATTAACTAATTAATCCAATTTCGTACTTCCATCTGCCTGGTAGGCATATTTCATGGTGATGTGGCCACCTTCATTTTCAGCATTCAAATATTGTTTTAGCCATACTTTTACATATTTACCTTCAGCAGTCTTTATAACAAAAATTTGGTTGGTAATTTCATACTCTCGTTGTCCGCCTCCCAAATGCTTAAAGTTCATCCAGCTACCTGGTTTTTCTCCTGTTGCCGGGTTTTCCATACCACCAGTAATTACATCGCTTGCGGGGACTGTCTGATAAACAGCACCTTGAGCCCCATGACCTATAGAAACAGAGATATTGCCATCAGTTGAATAACCAGTTTCTGGAGCAAAAACTACAGCATCCCATCCAGTTTTTGCTGTGTGCCCTTCCATTTTTTGGGCACCTCCTTGTCCTGAACCCGATTCGCCACAGTTTAAGCGAACATCCCAGCGATGGAAAGCAATGTCCCAATCCGTACCTGATTTTTTTTCTTCGACATCAGAGGTTCCGACAAGTTCGCCATCCTCGAATGAGAAGTAAACCCACTTATCGTAAGCAGAAGCATCAATATCAACTTCTTTTACTATGGCACTTACAACAGGTTCCGGTTCATCATCATCATCACATGCATGAAAAGCGAAAAATGCTGTGAAAGCAAACAATAAGGTGAATAGTTTTTTCATTTTTTTAAAATTTAGATTGTTTATTAAAATTTTTACAAGCGATAACCGATCGAAACAAAGTACTTCCTTCCGGGCGATCGTGATGTATTAAACGTTGCAAATGGGGATACATAATCAAATAGGTTCCTAAATCCTAAGCCTACTTTTATATGTTTCCCAAAATATTGATTTACATTAATATTCCATAAGGAGAAGCCAGGATACTTCACAACACTTGGATATCCGTCGTAAGCAGAATCGACAATATCAACCGTACCTGGCACTTCTTTTTCTCCTGTAATTTTTCCTGACAAATTAGCCACTAACTGATAATTGTCTTTTACAAATCGATATTCAAGCTGTGTGGTTATTGCCATTGGTGCCATGATTGATAAATCGGAGGCATCAACTGATTTCTTACTATCCAGGAAAATATATCCTGCTTTTAGTTTAAAATCTTTGTGAAATTTCCATTTCAACAATGCTTCAATACTCAATACCTGAGCTTCGCTAAAGTTTACGTACCTGTATTCCTGATCATTATTAGTCCACAATCCATCAATTTTATTTTTGAAGTCATTATACGATGCTATAAAAGTGGCATTTAGGTCTTGCTGTTCATTTACGTAATCAATTGAGAACGAATAATAATTATTCGTTTCAGGTTTCAAATCTTCATTGCCAATAATCTGAAACATACCTAAATGGCTCCAATTTGTATATAATTCTTTCAAATCCGGCGAACGAAACCCGCGAGCATATGACAACCGGAAATTAAAACTATTGAAGGAGTATTTTGCTGTTAATGAAGGGGAAGCATGGAAATCAAACGTTGTATGATAACCAGTTCTAATTCCAGCTACAAATGTTAAACTATTAACCCATTGGAATTGATCTTGCAGAACCAATACGGTATGATTTGTTGTTTTGGATCCCGGAAGACCACCAAAACGGTCATCGGTCCACAAGTACTCATACAAATTTTCTAATTCCGCAAGTATCGTATGTTTACCCAAATTGGTATTATAAGTCAACTTACTGGTGTGATATGCATTCTGATGCTCTTTTGATTTTGATTCATGTTTCTCAGAATAATCAAAGCGTTGATAAATATCAGCATTATGGCTAAATTTGATATTGCTTTTCCCATCCAGCTTATATTTTGCATTTGCCCCTGCTCTATAACTTTTATATAGATCATGCAAAGCATCTGGCGAGAAATCATATTCATCGTGGTTATAAATACTTCCAGTTAAGCCAAAGTCCCATTTGCCTTTATTAAATCCAATTTTTTGTTCTACTGTATAATCTTTGAACCCACTTACCCCGGCACTAAACAATTCATCATCGGTCAGTACCAAATCCTGTTCTTCTAAATAAAATTCAATTGGTTTCGTGCTTTTTAACACAAAACCGTCATGTGTCTTATAATTTACAAATGTGTTGGAATAAAAACCTTTATTTGAATATCCTACCGATAGATTTCCATTTAGGTTCTGACGATCCATATTTTTGAAATAATCAATCATGTAATCATCATCCGAATTATCCAGATCCAACTGGGTATGATTTTTTTCATTACGCTGCTGATACCTAGCATTGGCACTGATATCCCATTTCTTTTTTGGTTTTTTTGTAATAATATTTATCACGCTTCCCATGGCATTCGAACCATAAAGTGCCGAGCTGGCACCACGAACAATTTCAATCCTTTCGATATTTGCTGAATTAATACGAGAATAGTCTACAGTCCTGTGTAAGGTTTTTGCCATACGCTCCCCATCAATCAACACCAATGTATACTCAGCTTCCAAACCCATTACATTCATAACAGGTATCCCTCCATGGTTTGCCATTTCCATTCCGGGAATCTCAACATTAAGGATATCGGGAAGGGTTTCCGAATCGACACTTCGAATCTCATCTTCAGAGATTAGCTGAGTCAGTACCGGAGCCTTTTTTAATACGTGGGGAGTACGTGTTCCTGTAACAGTTACCTGTTCCAGGTTTAGCACATCCTCCTCCATATATATTCGCATTGATTGCTGTATTTGTATGGTATCAAGAACCGGTTTAAACCCGACACATGTAACTGATAAAATAATTGCAGAACCTGCTTCTGAAGAGATGTTTGCCTCTCCATCAGCATTCGTAATTGTGTTCCCCTGTTTTTCAAATGAACCAACAACCTGCCAACATACATTAGCATATTGGACAGGCTGTTTGGTCTCATATTGAAGAACCTGGATTTTTGTACTATTTGCACACAAAAACCCAGAGATATGCAGGAAAAAAAGAACGATAAAGGGATATATTATTTTGAATCGCATTTTACACTAAGTTTGACCACTATTTATAATGGGTCAAAATTAGATTTAAGCGAACCGGCTGGCAATAATAAAAAATGATGATTTGAACATGTCACTAAATAACATTACATAAAATATGAATAGCTAAAAGACTCATAATAAATCTTTGAAAAGAGCCTGATTTATTAGCTTATACGCTATTCCAAACTTCCTCTGATAAATCACAATCATAACAAGTTATTAATAAGATTTTAGTAGTTGAAATATGGGAAAGAAGACAATTTATTATCTGATATCGTCAAATTATGTCCTGCTAATTAATGGCATTGGAGCATCGCAACAAGCATATCCAAATTGTAACGTAATATGACCTATTCCAAACTTTTCCTGAAGCAATTCCTCAATCTTTTTACGTACTTTCATTACTTCAGCTATTGATATATTATCAAGTAAATTTAGGTGTGCTTCAAAATGAATTTGGCTGTCATTAAGTTGCCAAACATGTACGTGATGTATATTATCAATTTCTTCAATCTTTTGTACATCAGATTCAATTTCTTTCAGATCGATATTGTGAGGGGTAGCCTGCATTAAAATATCTACAGTTTCCTTAACAACATGCCATGAATGATAGATAATGTATATTCCAACCAATACCGTTACTAAGGGATCAATCCAAAAAATACCAAACTTCCAAATTGCAAAGCCGCCAATAATTACGGCTATTGAAGAAAAAGTATCTCCAAGCAAATGAAGATAGGCCGCACGAACATTCAGGTTGTGATTCTTTTCTTTATGCAACACAAGAACAGAAATGAGATTGGCAAGTAAACCAAAGCTCGCCACAATAAACATGATTTTTCCTTTAATAGGCTGTGGATCTACAAAGCGCTGATATGCTTCAAAAAATAAGAACAGGCAAATTGCAATTAAAACCATTCCATTAAAAAAGGCCGCAAGGATTTCAATGCGCTTATAACCAAAGGTATTTCTTTCGTCTGGTTTTTTTCGGCTTCGCTTACCTGCCAGGAAAGCTATAAATATTGCAGAAGAATCGCCTAAGTTATGCAAAGCATCTGAAAGCAATGAAAGACTATTGGAAAAAACTCCTCCTATTATCTGCACAACCGTTATAGCCAAATTGAGAACAGTTACCCACAACAATTTCGTTCCTTGCAAATTATTTGAATGATGATGTGACATATCTTTCTGATTATTTCTAAATTACTTCTTAAACTTCCGACAAATATGAGGAGACTTTTCATAAAATGGATTATCTAATTGGGAACAATTCCAATAAACATGGTATAGGTTAGTAATCCGGCATAACCACACTGGTTTAAAATATATTCTTCTGAACCCGGATTGGTAATATCCTTGTATTTTTTCCATGTTTCTTTTGAAACCTCGTTTTCCGACCGTCCCCAAAACATATCAAAAAGAAAATGCAGCCCTACTTTTTCTAAATCATTTAGAGGTGTATTAATGTCAGCGGCAAATGTTTGTGTCTGAATATTTTCCAATCCTGCTTTTAAAAGCCATGCCGGTGCACGCATAAAGTGCAGTTGAGGGCTTATATGAGGATTAGCAGCCATAATCGAAGATTTTGTTGCATTTAAAGTTGCTTCCAGAAATGGATAACCAGGCAATAGTTTTTGAGAAGTCCAAAAAAGGATAGCAATCTTTCCTCCGGGCTTTGTTATCCGTACCATATCTTTCAAAATGCTGTAAGGTTCTTCTGAAGGGCACCCCATTTCCTTTGAGCCAGGCCAAAGCCCATCGCAGCACCAAACCAGGTCAAAGGTATTGTTATCAAATTCAAACTTCTTCATATCACCCGTAATAAACTTGCACGAATGTATTTTGCCGGACTTTGTTAATTTTTCCTTTGAATATTTTATGTGATCTTGTGCAATATCAAATCCTGTTATTTTGATTTTTGGATGTGCTTCCAGCATCCATTGCATTTGCGTTCCTGTACCACAAGGTACATCCAGTACTCTACTTCCAGTTGGTAATGTAAGACTTTTTATTGCATTGCGGATTGCAGGTTCACTAAGTCGACTTGTACTTTCCAATGCTTTTATGTACGCACTTTCATTCATAATTCTTTTTTTGCATTAATAAAAATGGCTTTCATCTTTTTTCCCAACAATTGAGAAGATTTTATCTCAAGGCCTTGTTCAAACAGCATTTTTTCTACTTTCTTTAAATACAAAGTTCGGGCATAAGGTGATGGCTTTCCATATGTTCTCAGGTAACGGTAAATCATCTTCAATTTGTTCAGAAATGTCACACCTTGAGTGGTAAAACTTAATATGATCAGATTTCCATCCTTTTTAAGTACCCTGTTTATTTGTGGAATTACCTTTTCAGGTTCCGGGACAATATGCAGCAAATTGGCCATGAAAACAGTATCAAACGAATTATCTTTGTACTTTAAATCGAAGCAATTCGCCTTTTCCACCTTAATATTGGAGTATGCGTTTAAGCGGTATTTACATGCTTCTACCATCTCGTCAGAATAATCAGTAGCCAAGAGTGTTTCTGAATTATCTGCAAGTACTTTTGAATACGTTCCGTTACCACAACCCAACTCCAACACATTTTTCAGGTTTTTCAATTTTGACACTTCACTTAATATCATGCTCGTGTCTTTTAGGCCAACCACATAATTGTTCCTTTCTTCAAAGTCACCGGCATAACGCGACCAGTAGTTTTCCTTTTGTTTTGTTGCTTCCATCTGTTTTAGATTGAGATACTTTTATCATTTCCTATTTGTCTGTCTACCATTTTAGCAAAAATACCTTTTTTGCTTTTCAGTAAATCAGGATTCCCTGATTCTGCAACACATCCATTTTCCAGGACAACAATTTTATCGGCATTGGCTACCGTACGCATTCGATGGGCAATAATTAAAACCGTTTTATCACGGATCAACTCTGAGATACCTGCCTGGATCTTTGTTTCATTCTCAACATCCAGGGAAGCAGTTGCTTCATCCAGCAACACAATGGGAGCATCTTTCAGGAGGGCGCGGGCAATTGAAATTCGTTGGCGTTCACCTCCTGAAAGTGTTTCTCCGTTTTCTCCAATAATTGTTTGATAGCCTTGAGGCATTTTTCTTATAAACTCATCGCATTGTGCCAGTTTAGAAACCCTTATAACCTCTTCGTCTGTTGCATTTCTTCTTCCTAAACGAATATTGTCCATAATCGAAGTATTGAACAATACTACATCCTGAAAAACCACAGAAAAATGTTTTAACAACGCTTCCGGGTCAATTTCCTTTATATCTTGATTACCCAGTGTTACTTTCCCGGAATTGACATCCCAAAAACGAGCGGCTAGTTTTGCTGAAGTACTTTTACCTCCGCCTGAAGGGCCAACTAATGCAGTAATTTCACCTTGCTTAGCTGTAAATGATACATTCTTTAAAACCTGTTTTCCTTCTTCGTACGCGAAATCAACATTCTCAAAAACAATGTCGTAATGTTCTGGCTCAAACTCTTTTTTCCCTTTTTGGATTGGCAGTGCCTGCATCTCGTTCATCCGGTTTATGCGAATGTCCAGATAGAACAGGGCTGCCATATTATTAAATACTTCATTGATTGGCTCGTAAATTCGTGATGCAACCATTAAAAAGATTAGGTAAGTAAACAAATCCAATGCATCTGTAGCAAGCAAACGTGCCCCTACAATTATCACACTTGCCATACCCAACTTTAATAAACTTTGTGAGCTATTTACCATCGCTCCGGCCATTAGTTCACCACGTGTTAGTTGTTTCTCGTAAGTCTTGAGTTTATGATCTAATCCGTTCAAATATGAAGCTTCCTGATTGTATGATTTTATTTCCTGAATGGTATCCAATCCTTCCTGGATATGTTCAGTTACATCCCGTTTGTTCTGGTAATGAACCTGGTTTGCTTTATGCAACTTTTTTTTAGAGAAAAGAATAACTGCCAGAGCCAATGGAACAACCCAGAACAAGGCAATAGACAATTGCCAGTTGTAAAAGAACAAACCGATGGAGACTAAAAACAAGCTTATAAAAGATGCAAAAAGCTGGGGTACTGCGTGTGAAAAAGTATGCTCTAACTCAGTACTATCTTCCATAACCGTTGCAGTAAGGTCCGATAGATTTTTCTCACCGAAGAATGCCAGTGGAAGAATTCGAAGCTTCTCCGCCAGGGAAATCCTACGGTTAGCACTTTCATCGTATATTTTGGTGTAGTTGCTTTTATATTGTAACAATGCTACAACCCATGTGATACCCAGAAATACAATCCCAACCAGAATATAATACAAAAGTCCATTAGCAACACTTGCTGATGGATTTAATACTGGCCGCAAATAGTCTTCCAGAAACAAAAAAACATAAACGGCGGGGAGCAATAAGGCGATGTCAAGAATTGTGGTAAAAAATACCCCATTTGCAAAATCCCTTGCACCTTTAGCAGATAAGGCCAAACGTTTTTCTAATACTTTATACATGTTGAATCTCCTTTCCTATTGTCCATTGAATTGATTTTTGGTATTCATCCCACATATTTGCGTACACCCCTTGTTTCTTTAGAAGCTCCTTATGGGTTCCCTGTTCGGCTATTTTTCCCTGATCAATAACCAGTATCGTATCAACGTTCTTCACACTGGTAAGCCTATGTGCAATCATCAATACTGTTTTGCCTTTGGTAAGTGTACCAATTGCCTGCTGTATCAGGTGTTCATTTTCAGGGTCAGTAAAAGCGGTGGCTTCATCAAGAACCACAATCGGTGCATCTTTCAGTATTGCACGTGCCAATGCAATCCGTTGTTGTTCCCCTCCTGAGAGGTAAGTACCTTCGGTTCCTATTTTTGTATTCAAACCATCAGGAAGCTTATCAATTATTTCACGACACTGAGCCAAATCCACAACGCGCTTAACATCTCCCATTGTTACATGAGGATTACCGTACAGAATGTTTTCCAACAAGCTTGTTTTAAACAGTTTTGTATTTTGAAACACAAAAGATACATGTTTCATCAATTCCTTAGGATCAACCTCTTTTACATCTGTACCGCCAATACACACCTGACCTTCTGTAACATCCCAAAATCGCGGAACTAAACGGGCAATCGTTGTCTTTCCACTTCCTGAAGCACCTACCAATGCCACAGTTTTGCCACCAGGTATGTGAAAACTCAAATTGTCAACAGCATTATGCGTTGCATCCGGATATCTAAATACTACATTTTTGAAACGAATATCATTCCCTGCAATATCCTTAGCATTTTCAGCAACAGGAAGCGGTTCTACGTCTGTTAATGATTCCATTCTTTTAACAGCCTCTGCAGCCTGACCAAATGCCTGGTTTAAATACATGCTCTTCATGATACTTTGTCCAAAAACCGGAGTAATCAGTATATAAAAAAACAGGTTTATCAGTACGTTTACATAATTCCCGGAATGACCAATTAAAAGAATGGAAACAGGTATTAAAACATATACAAAACCATGGATTATTACTATGTATGTGGACATTGGCTTTTCCCATAATCTGGTGTATTTTATGACCATGTCCTTATATTTCACAATACTTTCATGAAAATTTTTGAATGAGAAAACAGTTTGCTGAAAAACCTTAACTACCGGAATGCCCCTTACATATTCAACTGCTTCAGTATTCATTTCCTCAAGCGAGTTCATATACATTTTCATGAACTTCTGGCCTTTTCCTCCCATCATTGAATTCATAATAAGCATTGCTGAAATAATTGGTATGAGACATGCTAATCCCAGCCGCCAGTCAAATACAAAAATTAGAACGAGTGTGGCAAAAGGCATCAGGATTGTGACCGCCAAATCCGGCATTTGATGAGCCAGAAAACTATGCGTAACGCTTGCATTATCATCAATAATTTTACGAACGCGCCCACTGGTATTTGTATCGAAAAAGCCCAAAGGCATTCGGACTATTTTCTTCATAGCTTCGCGCCTCATATTGGTTTCAACCCTGAATGCTGCTAAATGGGAAAGCATAAGTGCCAAAAAATAAAGGATAACACCCCCGATTGCTGTACCCACTGCCCACCAGGCATAAGAATTTATGTCTGCCTGCGCATAAGCAGTCCTAACATCAAGTAGTTCCCTGACAATAAGCCAGATAAAAATATAAGGCAACATGCCTGCAAGGGAACTTAAGGCTGAGACGAGCAAGGATCCTGGTAAAAGGACTTTCCGGTTACCCATAAATGCCTGTAGTTTTTTTAACGTTTCAATCATATACCAGGAATTTTAATAGTTGTATTAATATCTTCTCTAAGCATGTTACCAGGTTTCGCAACAACATGGCTGTTGTTCTGATTATATTTTCAAGAATTATGTAGACTGCTATTTGCATATTTTTGCTTCAAAAAAGAACACTGTTCAGATTTGTTCAAAAAAATTTAGATGTTCATCAATTTTTTCCATCCTGCTGTACCAAAAGCGATATAATCAGAAAAGAACTGTTCCATTTCAGCTTTTGTTAAGTTGTGCGAAACAATCTCACCAATAATCGTTAGCCACCATGAACTCATAGTATGAAGAAAAAACTCTGACATGTTTGTGTTTACCTGTGGATATTTCTCTTTCATTTTTTGAATATACTTCCAGCCTGTTTCTGTTTGTTTATCAGAAAATTCATCCCAGAAATTTTCATAAGTAGAGCCATGTGAATGAAACAACAACAGTTTGAGTTCTTTTTTAAATTTCAAAATCAATTGCACAAACCTTTCTGTATGCTCAAGCTGATACTGCTCCGAAGTGAAAATATCCTTACTTATGTATTTGGGTTCGTTGTGTTCTTCGAGTAACTTATCAAATGCATTCAAAAGTGGATATAGTACTTCCCCAAGTATTTCATTTTTATTTTTGAAATAATTATAGATATTGCTTAATCCTACTTCGGCTTTCATAGCGATAGAACGCATAGAAACATCCTTGAAACCTTTCTCCAGGAATTCTTCTTTTGATACTTCCAGTATTCTTTTTCGAATGTTATCTTTTTGTACCTGCATGAAATCCATTTTCCAACACAAAAAAAGAACATTGTTCTTTTTAGATCAATCCTAATTTGTTATGATTTTTAAACTCCCGGGTAAAATATATCGGAAGTCGGAAGAATATTTGGTGATCAAACTCTTCCGACTTCAAAATTCATTAATGCTCTTGTCCAAAAGCCATGAAAGCAAAAGGTGTTCCGGTCGTTTTTATCACTGCTTCGGAACTGGTTTCACCTGTTATCATGTCATAAGTAAAAAATCCATTCTCACTATCAGTAGCTAAACCAAACAGAATTTTCTCATTATACAGACCAGTAGAGCCATAAGAATTACTTTTTGGCAAATCAAGTGCTTTAACGGTTTTAGCATATAAATCTATTTCAACAGGGAATGCGGGCTTCATCTTTAATACGCAGAAAGTAAAAAGAACCCCGGCTTTGGTTTTCAGTCTGCATATTCCTGACTTCCAGCTTATAAAAATCCCAATTTCTGGTTTATTACAGAATAATCGTTGTATATTGAAGTATTTTGGATGATAATATTATCAGGTACTTTTAAAACAGCCATTGTAAAATTCCAAATTGCTTTGATGCCGGCATCGCATAATTTATTTGTAATATCCTGAGCAGCTTGATTAGGGGTAGTTAGTAGTGCAATATTCGCCCTTTCACTTTTTATAAAGCTTACAAGGTGGTTTACAGGAGCTATTTTAACACCGGAAACTTCCATGTCGAATAAGTTATAGTCTATGTCAAATGCCCCAATAATATCGAGTCCGGTTGTTTTAAAATTATCATATTTAAGCAAGGCCATGCCCAGGTTCCCAACCCCAACAATTACAGCCTTATTTTTTTGATTGTAACCCAATTTATCCTGTAATATCCCGATAAGATTTTCAACTTTGTGGATTTCAACAAACCCCAGGGACTCATCTAGCAGCTCCAGCATGCATAGCATTTCTTTTAACGGGATATTGATATTCCCGGCAAGGTATTCATTCGATACAAAATCCTTCCCTCTTTCATTCAATAGCTGCAAAGTATATAACATGTTGTTGAATTGTTTCAGTTCTTCGTATGTTATACTTGTATTATCCAATTTGTCTTTTTTTAATAATTACTAAATATCCACCCTCAAAGAAGGTGGGTTTGATTGCACCCATAGGACGTTTCAAGGAAAAACAATACAGAAAGTCAAAATAAGAAATAAGGAACAAAAAATGGATAAGTAGCCAGCCAGGAACTTTCTGATTGGATTTTTCCTGTCTGCCGTCCCTTCGGGAGGAAATCCGACAGGCAGGCTTATTCGATATTTTACATT
>JANQII010000002.1 GCA_028282195.1 Prolixibacteraceae bacterium | reverse complement strand
TATCGAATAAGCCTGCCTGTCGGATTTCCTCCCGAAGGGACGGCAGACAGGAAATATCCAATCAGAAAGTTCCATGCTGGTCCTTATTCATTTTTTGTTCCTTATTATCTTATTTTAACTTTCTGTATTGTTTTCCCTTTAAGCGCCCTATGGGTGCGAATCAAGTCTACCTTCTTCGATGGTGGATATTTAATCATTTACCCTATTTTTCGTCTTTCCTGCTTACCGCAAGCAGGAAATACTTCATACCCCGAATCCTCGGGGCTAAAAATAAAATCAAAACAGTCTCTTAGAATAAAATAATCTTAGTCTTGCGCATAAATTGACTTTAACGGGTAAACATCCAGTTTCTCTACAAAAAGTTCACCACCGGTGTTATACAAAACAATATCCTGCATGTCTTGTTCAGGCGTAAAGCAGGATGACATCACAACTTTTCCATCATTTGCAAAAATCTCAATTGAAGTTCTGTCCAATAAAATTTCAAGTTTTATTTTACCATCTTCAGGGAGTAAACTTGCTGTTTTCCCCAGGCAGGATAAGGTTTTCTTTAGGGCATCGTACCTGATTTCCGTCCCGTTTTTCTTTTTTGAATGACGGAGCATAAATCCAAAGCTATTCACTGTTTTTAAATCGAAAGTCCCAATCAGGTGTAAACAATCTCCTTTTATGCCTCTTAGCAGGTTTTTGTTTTCCAGGCCTGGGATTAGGTTCTTCTCTTCAAAATGCTTTCCTTTTTCGTGAAGAAGCTCAATCTCTTTTACAGGGGTACGAACTAACCTTAAGCCGTCTTTGTATTTTTTTAATGATAATTCGCATGGGAAGCTCATCTGCCCGTTAAAAGGCATTCCCGGAAAGTTGCCACCTCTCATCCAGGCAATCTGTATGGTCCTTCCATCGCTTTCAGGAATATTGTTCCAGGTTTGTGTAGCATAATAATTCTTGCCAAAATCTCCATTCATTTTCTGGGATTCAGGAGTAAATTTCCGGCTATCAAACTGACCAATCAGATAAGAACCGTCACCGTCAATCAACACCCAGCGTTTATCATCAGGCCTTCGGTTAACAGGGAGTTCAATCAGGTCAGGACACTCATAAAACCCGGGGATGTGACTTTCGTAATCCCAATCAACAAGGTTTTCAGAAGTATAAAAAGAAATCCCTTTTTTCATTTCTTCACCATCCGGTCTTCGATATAAAACCATCACATATTTTTCACTTTCAGCGTGCCACAAAACTTTTGGGTCCCTGGCATCATCCATTTCATCGAATGCAATTACCGGGTTTTTATCATACTTTTTCCAGTTTCTTCCTTTATCTGTACTGTATGCAATTCTTTGCCCGCATTGATAGCTGGTGTAAAACGCAATCAAAGTTTTTACATTTCCTTGCTGAAAGCCAAGCAGGTTTTTTTCATCAACTATTGCAGATCCTGAGAATGCCGTTGCATACTTTTTATCTTTCGAATCATTATCCGGATACAAAGCAATTGGCAAGTGTTCCCAGTGAACTAAATCTTTGCTGACTGCATGTCCCCAGTGCATAAAACCCCATTCTTTTCCAAAGGGGTTGTATTGATAAAATAAATGGTACTCTCCTTCAAAAAATATTAACCCGTTAGGATCATTGTGCCAGTTTTTTTCAGGAGTAAAATGAAATTGTGGGCGATATGTCTCATTAAATGGCCTTTTCTCAGGTTTAGCAGCAACAAGAATCAGCACAAAAAATGTTAAAATCAGAATCTTAACAGAACTTTGCATTTGTGATTTGTTTATAAAGGTTACTAATACAAATTAAATAAAAAGAAAGCTATATTTATAGTAAAATTTAGAATAATTAAAATAGGGGTTTATGAGAAGGTTTTTATTGGTTATTGCCACTTTGACGATATCATTTTACACATTCGGTCAAAAAGAATGGCAGCAGAAAGGAGTTAAAATCCCACCACCAGTTTGTTACGGATCTGACTGTTCGCATCAACATTATAATCCCCCTCCTGCAGAATTTCTCAACAGGCTTAAGTCAACCAATGATAAAAAAGCCGACATTGTGGTTGAATACATTGGGTTTTCTGATTCAGCAAAAACGGCTTTCCAATACGCCGTGGATATTTGGGAAACAATGATTTATTCGCCAATTCCGATACACATGCAGGCACGTTGGAACAGTTTGGATGAAGGTGTTCTTGGTAGTTGCGGGCCCTATATTTTCTTTGAAAATTTCGATGCGGCACATTACAAAGACCGTTATTACCCGGTAGCATTAGTTGAAAAAATGGAAGGTGAAGAAATAACTGATTCTTCGTTTCCTGACATGATTGCGCAATTCAATAAAGATTTAGATAACTGGTACTTTGGAACTGATGGTCAGACGCCAGCGGGAAAGTATGACTTTGTAACAATTGTTTTGCACGAAATAGCACATGGGCTTGGCTTTACGGGCTTTTTTGAAACAACAAACAATACGGCCAGTTATGGAGGAAACTTACCGATCCCTGGAGTTTTTGATGAGTTTGTTGCTGATGCGCAACAGAGGATTTTAGTAGATACTGCGAATTATGAAAATAATTCAGAAGAATTGTACGATGCTCTTACAGGCCGTATTTTGTATCATAAGAGCCCAACTGCTAAAGCATCACAGCAACCCAATCAGTTCCCAAGACTTTACGCGCCAAATCCTTTTGATGAGGGATCAAGTATCTATCATCTGAATGAAATAACTTACAGAACCGGAAATGAAAACTCTTTAATGACACCATTTGCTGACACAGGTGCTGCGAATCATGATCCCGGGCCATTGACCATGGGGATTTTTGCAGATATGGGCTGGCAATTTATTAGCATAAAACATGATGAACTTACAGATACCGAAGACATTAATGTAGAGCTTAAAGTTGTAGCCCAGGTTTTTAGTGATGTCGAACTTGATACGGCTTCTGTTCAGTTAATTTATACAACTGGTGATATTGAAACAGAGAGTGATACCGTTCAATTAATTTATAATGAAAGTAGTGAGACTTTTGAAGTTGCCTTTCCTGATTTTGGGTCAGGTGATGTGAAATATTATATTTCTGCTTCAGATGTTGATAGTATAACTTATCGGTTACCCGGGATTGCCCCTGAAAGGTTTTTCAGTTTCAATATTGGGCCGGACGAAAAGAAGCCGGAAATTGCACATACACCAATCAAATCGATGCTTGAAACTGATCTTAATGCAGAGCTGTTCGCTGAAATAAGTGATAATATCGGAATAGCAGAAACCAAAATCGAATACCTTATAAACAATGCAGATTTACAAAGTATTGATCTAGTTGTGGACAGTGCCAATGTCTATAAAGGGGTATTTGCTTTTGAAAACCTGGTAGATGGAGATTCTATCAGCTACCGTATAAAAGTGACAGATAGTTCATCAAATTCAAATGTGGCTTATTTGCCGGAAGATGGATATTTTGTTGTTTATATTGACGGGACTTTTGATCCGGTTCGTGAATATTTGACAGATTTTAACCAGTCGAATAACCGCGATTTTATTTCAAACGATTTTTTTATCGGGGTAGAACCAGGCTTTGATGATGGAGCTTTGCACAGCCCGCATCCATACCCAAGTCCCGATCGGGATGATACAACCTTTGAATTTATTACACTTTTAAAGTACCCGATAATCATTAAAAATGGAGGTGAAGTAACATTTAAAGAAGTTGTATTGATAGAGCCGGGAGAAGATAATACTGTTTTTGGGGATGAAGAGTTTTGGGATTTTGCAATTGTTGAGGGATCTAAAAATGGGGTTGACAACTGGTTGCCCCTTGTTGATGGTTATGATTCACGGGAAAATACTTCATGGCTAACTTTATACAACAGTGCAAAAATTGGGGAAAACTCAACTGCTACCGGAAACCTTGACCTATACGTTCAGCGTCAGTTTTACTTAACAGATAGTGAAAATTTTGCAGTGGGGGATACGATTTTCATTCGATTTAGAATTTTTTCTGATCAATATGCACACGGCTGGGGTTGGGCGATTGATGATCTTTCCATTCAGGATAAAACAACGTCAAGTAATAATTTAGAATTCTCACCTGGAGAAATTCGGGTATTCCCTAATCCAACCAGCTCAGAATTAATTGTACAAGCCGAATTCAAAAATGATACAGAAGTTGTAAAACTTCAGTTACTTAACAGTTCAGGAATAAGTGTTACAGAAAAATTGGTTCCGGTTAATGGGAAAACATTCAATGAAACGTTTAATATTCAGTCCTACTTTCCTGGTTTATACCTATTGATATTACGCTTTGATAATGGGGAAGTTATTACCCGAAAAATTGTAAAGAACTGATTATTAATATTAAATAATTATTAGCAAAAGATGTCTAAAGGACTGTCAATCAAGGATAAATATGTTTGTGCAAAATAATTAAACAGACAATAAACTTTTAATTATAAAAGATATTCCTATATTTGCTTTCAAATTATAAGATAAGACAATGATTTTTAGCAATTCTTTTTATTACTGGTTTTACTTTTACGGTTCGTTTAACGGGTCCGTCCGGTAATGTATTGTTAAAAATTTAAGAAGATATATTACAGAAAGGTCCCGAGAAATTCGGGACTTTTTTTTTGCTAAAAAATAAGAAACTGTTTAAAAATTATTTATTTGATTATGCGTCTTTTTCACCTAAACTGCGTTGAAATTTCCTTAAATAGCTGGTGCTATTCGTGTCAATTTCGCCTTGTTTATGCAAAAAATACATCAAAATCATTCTAAAAAATAAAATTTAAACAGTCTCTAAATATTGACAATAATAAATTATGAATGTAACCATCATCGGACTAGGATTAATAGGCGGTTCAATCGCAAAGGATCTGAAAAAAAGTGGATTTTCAACAAAACTTATTGGAGTTGACAATAACGAAGCTCATGCCCAAAAAGCACTGGAAATCAAAATTGTTGATGAAGTTCTTCCTCTTGAAGAAGGGGTAAAGAGAGCAGACCTTGTCGTGATTGCTATTCCTGTTGATAAAATTAAATCCATTATAGCAACGGTTCTTGATAATGCTTCTTCCGGAACAACAGTAACTGATATGGGATCGACCAAAAAGGAAATTGTTGAACTGATTGCAGATCATCCCCGGAGAAAGAATTATGTGCCTGCTCACCCAATGTCAGGAACTGAAAACTCTGGGCCTACTGCTGCACTTGAAGGCTTGTTTGCAGGAAAGATTGCGATTATTTGTAATCAGGAACACTCCGGGCCTCAGCACCTGGCATTAATTGAGAAAATGTTTCAGGCACTCGGAATGAATATCGCTTATATGTCGGCTGATGAGCAAGACCACAGCACAGCATTTATTTCACATTTGCCACACGCGGCAGCTTATGCACTCGCCAATGCAGTTCAGGCAAAAGAAGACCGCTCCATCATTTTTGACCTGGCAAGCGGTGGTTTCAGGTCAACAGTACGTTTGGCTAAAAGTACACCTACTATGTGGGGGCCAATCTTTCAGCAAAACAAGGAATACATTCTTGAATCGCTGGAGGTTTATATCAAACATTTACAGGAATTTAAAGACAGTATTGAAAATGACGAAGATAAAATGTACTCACTCATGGACAATGCTACCAAAATAAGATCAGTGTTAGATGGTAAAAATCCATCGCTGATAAAAAACGAAGAAAAGATTGTTAAATTTTATACAAAATAGAAATGGGAATTGAACTTGATATTAACCCTATCAAAAAATGGCTACCGCAAATTAATAATCCGCTTTTGATTGCAGGACCATGTAGCCTTGAATCGGAAGAGCAAGCTCTTGAGACAGCGAAAAAACTGGCAAAAGACCCACGGGTTTTTATATTCCGTGGTGGCGTTTGGAAACCCAGAACACGCCCGGGAAGCTTTGAAGGTGTAGGATCTGTTGGATTGGAATGGTTGCAAAAAGTCAAAAAAGAAACAGGCCTTCCTGTCGGAACAGAGGTCGCGAATGCGCAGCACACAGAAGAGGCTTTAAAAGCTGGATTAGATGTGCTTTGGGTAGGAGCCCGCTCAACCGCAAGCCCATTCGTGGTGCAGGAAATTGCTGATGTTTTAAAAGGAACAGATGCTGTAGTAATGGTGAAAAACCCGGTTAATCCGGATGTTCAACTTTGGATGGGTGCTTTGGAAAGAATTAATCAGGCTGGGATCAAAAGCCTGGTTGCAATACACCGGGGGTTTACCCCTTTCAGGGAAACAAAATACCGTAACTATCCTAACTGGAAAACTTTTATTGAGTTAAGAAGGCTGTTACCCAATCTTCCTGTTATTTGTGATCCAAGCCATATTGCCGGTCATCGTGATTTCCTGCAAGAAATATCACAGAAAGCTTTTGACATGGGCATGGAAGGTTTGATGCTGGAGTCACACCGCGATCCTTCCTGTGCGCTAAGTGATAAGGATCAACAAGTTACTCCTAAAGAATTGGCTAAAATACTTGATAAATTAGTTATTCGATATTCTTCTTCTCCCAATAAGCAATTTGAAAACCAACTGGAATTATTACGTAGCCGGATTGATGCACTTGATGCCGAGTTGATGGAAGTTTTATCGTCGCGTGTTGAAATTGTGAAACAAATCGGGCAATACAAAAAAGAAAACAATGTAACTGCTCTTCAAATTAACCGATGGACGGAGTTAATGAACAAGCGTATTGATGCAGGTGAAAAAATGAACCTTAACAAAACTTTTGTACAGATTCTCTTTCAGTTAATCCATGAAGATTCTGTTCGTATGCAAACTGAAATTATGGATAAGGAATAATTAATCTTATAAGTTAAAGATATTGAGAGCTTTTCGTTAACTGACGGAAGGCTTTTTTTATAATTTAACGTGAGTTTTGGATTCAATAAATTGTTTTTCAATGATTTATGGTGTTAATCTGTATTGATCCCTGTTCGCGTCTTCTTATGATCCTTTGCGGTTTATTTATTTGGTATTGATAAATTCATATTTATTTATAATGAATGTCCGCTTATATACCTACTGGTCATTGAGTAGTCATTAAATCGTCAATAGTGGTCATTCTTCGTTAAAAAAAACTACATAATGACAACTAAATGACAAAGAATGACTATTGAAAAAACTGTTTGGGTAAAAAAACGGATACTCATTTATTTATTTCATTGATTTTCATCGGATTATTTAACCGCAGAGAGTGCAAAGTTTTTATCGGAAAGTGCGCTAAGGGGCGACTTGGGGCAATGATTATTTTGCAAACTATTAAGATCAACCCAAAACTCACGTTAACTTACGGGATAGTTTTTTTAAAGCTTTTATCATTCCTTTTTCGATTGATTCAAAGTTCTCCATCTCTTTCCCTGAAAAAATAAACATGACAGCAAGCTGCTTATTACCGGTTTTTTCGTAAAGCAATTGTTTGTTCAGCCGATAAGCTTCGCGCATTCTTCTTTTAAGTAAGTTTCGCTGAACTGCTTTTTTGAAGTTTCGTTTCGAAACAGAAAACCCGGCCTGGGCAGCGTAATCTACAGGAAGACCAGTTTCAAGCAAAACAACTTTTAATGGGTAAGCAAAAAAAGTTTCACCCTCGGCAAAAAGTTTGTCGATTATCTTTTTTCTGGAAAGCCGTTCGCTCTTTTTTAAGCTGAATTTGTGCATGTTGCTTGCTAATGTACAACAAAAAAGGGGAATAAATCCCCTTTTAAAAATTCATATTTAAGTTGAAACTTATCTCGACTTATTATGCTTCTTAATGAATTGTTCAAGTGCCATTGTCATTGATGGAGCCTGAACTGTAGGAGCCTCAATGTCAAGCCTTAAGCCAGCATCCTTAACTGCCTTAGCAGTTGTTGGCCCAAAAGAAGCAATCTTAGTGTGGTTCTGCTCAAATTCAGGAAAATTCTGTACCAACGACTTAATTCCTGATGGGCTGAAGAAAACCAAAATATCATAGTTTACATCTTTTAAATCGGATAAATCGCTGCTAACAGTTTTATACAAAATTGCTTTCGTATAATCATAACCACTTGCATCAAGTAATTGTGGAATTTCTTGTTTATGAATATGCGATAATGGAACCAGGAATTTTTCGTCCTTGTGTTTTTTCATAATCTCAATAAGATCTGAAAACATTCCATTTCCGTAGAAAATCTTACGTTTCCTGTAAACGATATACTTCTGAAGATAGAAAGCGGCTGCTTCTGAAATACAGAAATATTTCATTGAATCAGGAACAGTAATTCTCATTTCCTGGCAGATTCTAAAGAAATGATCAATAGCAGTCCTACTTGTTAGAATTACGGCAGAATGATCTAAAATTTGAATCCGTGTTTGTCTAAATTCTTTGGCTGAAACACCTTCCACTTGTATGAAAGGCCTAAAGTCAACCTGTACGTTTGTTTTGTCAGCTAAATCAAAATATGGTGATTTGGCTGATGCCGGTTTTGGTTGCGAAACCAATATCTTCTTGATTTTCAAGATAAAAATTCTTTATAAAAGTTCGACCCTCTCTAAACCAATAATAGTTTATAAATAAAAACTAATGGTAAAATTTCAAGGGTACAAAGGTATAAAATCAAATAATAAATCGAAAAATGTTTCATTAATAAAATTTTTATACCCCTAAGAAGTAACAAAAGGTAAACAATGAGAATCAACATTATGCCGATATAAAACATGATTTTCATGTTCGAAAACGAAGCAAAATTGATGATTAATGAAACGGGTAAAAGTATAAGCCCCAACACCCGGTAATATTGGTTGGAATTGAAAAGATACTCCTGAGTTGGAGGTAAATTGTCTGAAACAAAACCAACCAGGTAGTAAAGAATTCTTTTGCCAGCAAAGTAAGCCAATACCCCTGAAAGTATTATGAAGTAGTTCGTAATGGTTGATAGTTTATAATCAAAACCAAATTCAATTCCTGCCTGAAATATGAAGTAGCTGAGGATAATATAGAAAAGAACTTCCAATCGGAACGAACCATGCAAAATATTTAAAGATCGTTCCCTAAAAAGTCTTGAGGCAGTGGGATAACTAACTACGGCACTAAAAAGCTGGTTTAAGTATTTATTAAAAAAAATTCGGACAGTTGCGAAAATAATAAGCGCGATTATAAAAATACCAATTGACCAATCCGGGTAATCTTTGGACATTTTTTTTTCCGGCAAAATAATTTCAGGCTTGATAACTTCTGCAGTTGTAGTTTGAATAGGCTTGGGGGGTAAAATGGCAATCGTGTCAGAATCAACCTTCGATTCGTTTTGTGGCTGAATTTTAGGTTGCTGAATTATTTTTTTTGGTTCAGGGCGGAATGCTTCTTCCGGGGTTTCCCTGGCTTGGTCTCGTTTACTTATGGAATCGACCAACCTCATTTTGGCAGGTTCAATCAGTTTCCTTTGAACATGAACAGAGTTCACAGATTTCAAATCAACAGCCTTGTCTAGTTGTTTTAAAAGGGTATCGCTTTGAAATGTGTTTTCAATCATGCTGGTTTTTTGTACTCAAACAAAAATAGTTAATTCCATAGATTTTTACGCCGAATGTTAACTTTGTGTGTACAACTTTTGCAAGATTTAGAATGCCAATTGAATCTAAGATATATTTAGTGCCATTGCAAGTATTTACGGATAATGTTTAAACAGTTGTGCTTTGATCTATGTAAGCAATGGGTGTCATTTTTCCAAAAGATGACACCCCTGTACATTAACTTCATTTTTTTAAACCTTCTTTCTTTTTTGTATGATATTGACTGTTAATCAGTCTTTTGTGGTTCGAGATTTGGTCTGCGATAGGATAGACTTATCAATCATCAAATATATTTATATCTATAATTCTAGATATTTAAATGTTTTCTTATATATTTGTCAACAGAAATCAAAATGAGATTAACATATGCTAAAGGAAAAAACCACTATTCTGCTGTTCATTTTGCTAATTTGGCAAATCCCCGTCAAAAGTCAAACAAGAACATTAAGTTTAAGCGAAGCCTTAAATCTGTCAGATGAAAATAACCTGAATACTAAAAGTGCCGGGGCCCGGTTGGAAGCAGCGAAAGCTTCGTACCGGATGACAAATTCAATCTTTTTGCCAGGTTTGTCGGTAAGCCATACAGGTATTTCAACGAATGACCCCCTATCTTCTTTCGGATTTAAACTGAAACAAGAGATTGTTCAACAGGTCGATTTCAATCCTGCTATATTAAATGATCCGGATAATATTGAAAACTACAACACCAGGCTGGAACTTCAGCAACCCATTTTAAATCTTGACGGTATTTATGCGAGAAAAGCAGCAAAAAATCAGGTAGAGGCTGTTTCGTTACAGGCTAATCGTGTAAAGGAAAGTATACGCTTCGAGGTTAAAAAAGCGTATTACATGCTTGAGCTTGCAGGGTCTTCAGTTAAAGTTTTGGAACAATCGGTTAAAGTTGCTGAAGATGCTTTAAAGCTTACAAAAGACAATGAAGAACAAGGCTTTGCAAAATATGCCGATGTACTGGAAGCGACTGTTCGCGTTGATGACAGGAAGAACCAATTGCTGGAAGCCAAAAATCGATTGAAATCTGCAAACGAATTTCTGGCCCATCTTTTAGGACTCAATTTAAGCGAAACAATTGAAACGACAGATTCACTGATTCAGCCACCTGTTCAGCTTTACGTTGACAATAACATCGTCAATATTGAAAATCGTTCGGACATTAAAGCTTATCAAAAGCAAATTGAAGCAGGTGAGAATATGGTAAAGTCTCAAAAAATGAAATTTATCCCAAGACTAAATGCCTTTGGGAGTTATGAAATGAACGATCACAAATTATTGGGAACAGCTGCAAACAATTACATGGTTGGAGCTTCATTAAGCTGGAACATTTTTAGCGGATACAAAAATGCAGGGGCGGTTCAAAAAGCAAATGCACAACTGAATGAAGCTCGTTTAAATTATCAGGACTATCTGTCTCAAAGCCAAATTCAGATAAACAGTACCAAACGAAAAGTAGAACTAAAATACAATCAGATAAAATCCAGCAAGCTTGCGAAAGAACAAGCTCAGGAGTCACTTCGGATTAGGACTGATCGATACAGGCAAGGTCTTGAAAAAACCACAGACTTACTGATGGCAGAAGCCCTGACTTCCCGGAAAAAGCTGGAGTACATTCAATCAATTTATAATTACAGGCAATCTATTTTTGAAATGGAATTGCTGCTTGAAAAAGATATTAACGAATAAAAGCCATAACAATGATGAAGACGAATCTTTTAAAAACCAAAGTTTTAGTGATTGTTGCTTTAGCCGGAATAGTGCTGGCTTCGTGTGGAAAGAAAGATACCACAGAAAACAATCAGGAAGTAAGAGTCCCGGCAAAAGTTGAAATTGCAGAATTGAAAGAATATCCCGTTGTCCATAGTTTTTCCGGGAGGTTGGAAGCTGAAAAGCAATCAAATTTAAGTACGCGCATTATGGGGCAGATTAGCCGCATCTATGTAAAACCTGGTCAGAAAGTGAAAAAAGGTGATTTGCTTATCCAGATCAGAAATCAGGATATTCTTGCAAAGAAAGCACAAGTTGAAGCGAGCAAGATTGAAGCTACAACTGCTTATGAAAGCGCTAAAAAAGATTACGAACGCTTTAAAGCATTATACGAATCAAAAAGTGCTTCAGCAAAAGAACTGGACGATGTAACGACTCACTTCAAAATGGCTGAAGCCAGAGTAAATGCAGTAAAACAGATGGAAAAGGAAGTTGAAGAAACCATGCGTTACGCTTCAATCAGGGCCCCGTACAGCGGAGTAATTACAAGTAAGTTTGTACAGGAAGGCGATATGGCTAACCCTGGAATGCCTTTATTAAGTATGGAAAGCCCGTCAAAATGGAAAGTGGTTGCGCGAATTCCTGAAGCTGATATTGCCCGCTTACAATTGAATGATGCTGTAGAGGTCAGGTTCAACACTGATGAAACGATTGATGGGGTAATTGCTGAAATTAATCCTTCAGCAACAAATACAGGCAACCAGTTTGAGGCAAAAGTTATTTTGTCTGATAGTGAGCCTGCGTCACTTTACAGCGGTATGCATGCAACTGTTCTTTATGAAGATGGAACGCAACCGTTAATTCTTGTTCCAAAGGAATCGTTGATTAGCCGGGGACAGTTGGTTGGAATCTACGCCGTTAGCCAAAGTGGAAACGCTTTATTACGCTGGGTAAAAACAGGTAAGTCATATGATGATAAAATCGAAATTCTTTCCGGTTTGACGCATGGTGAAAAATACGTTGCTGCCAGCGATGGAAAATTATTCGATGGTGCATTAGTGGCTAACAAATAATTTTAATAAGATGAAATCAGGATTCGCAGGCGGAATCGCCAAACAATTTATAAATTCAAAGCTTACCCCGCTTTTAATGATTGCTTTTCTGGCAATTGGAATTTACAGTTCGTACCTGACCCCACGCGAAGAAGAACCGCAAATTGATGTTCCAATTGCAGACATTTTCTTTCGTTACCCGGGAGCAAGCCCAAAAGAAATTGAATCACGCGTTATGCAGCCACTTGAAAAAGTTGTTGCAAATATTCCGGGAGTTGAATACGTTTATTCAACCTCGATGCCGGGACAAGCGATGCTGATTGTACAGTTTTATGTGGGTGAAGATATTGAGCGTTCGTTGGTGAAAATGTACAACGAAATTAATAAGCACATGGATGAAATGCCGGTGGGTATAAGCATGCCACTGGTAAAAACACGGTCGATTGATGATGTACCTGTGCTTGGTTTGACTTTCTGGAGCGAAAGCTATGATGATTATCAATTAAAACGAATTGCCCAGGAAGTAAACAATGAAATTGAACAAGTCAATGAAGTTTCAGAAACCAAAATTATTGGCGGACGTTCGCGACAGGTTCGGGTTGTTTTAGACAATGAGTTGATGGCAAGCTATCGTGTTGATCCATTAAGTATCGCCCGAAACATTCAAACAGCCAATGAGCAATTCAATGCCGGTTCTTTCAATAGGAACGATACCGAATATTTAGTAGAAGCAGGAGAATTTTTGAAGACATCTGAGGATGTTGCCAACCTGGTTGTAGGTATTCATAATGGAAGCCCGGTTTATTTAAAGCAAGTTGCCAAAGTGTTGGATGGCCCTGAAGAACCTATTCAATATGTAAGTTTTGGATATGGTAAAATCAACGAAAGAAAAGGGCTTTATCAGGGAGAATATCCTGCAGTGACGATCTCTGTTGCAAAACGTCGTGGTGCTGATGCCATGAAAGTTTCAGATGAGATTCTTGCAAAAATTAAGCACCTGGAGAAAGATCTGATCCCATCAGATGTGCAGGTTGATGTAACCAGAAACTATGGGGAGACTGCTTCCCACAAAGTATCTGAATTATTGATGCACTTGCTTGGAGCCATTATAGCCGTGACATTTGTGGTCATGCTTGCTATGGGTTGGCGTGGCGGATTGGTGGTTTTCTTATCGGTACCCATCACTTTTGCACTAACCATGTTCAGCTACTATTTTCTGGATTATACGCTGAACCGGATTACGCTTTTTGCTTTGGTTTTCGTAACAGGGATTGTGGTGGATGACTCGATTATTATTGCTGAAAACATGCACCGGCACTTTAAAATGAAGAAATTGCCGTTTATTCAGGCAGCCATCCGCTCGATTGATGAGGTTGGAAACCCAACCATTCTGGCAACCTTTACGGTTATTGCTGCCGTTCTTCCAATGGTTTTTGTTTCCGGGTTAATGGGGCCTTACATGAGCCCGATGCCAATTGGTGCTTCAATCGCGATGATTTTCTCATTGCTGGTTGCGCTTACAATTACTCCTTATTTGGCTTTTCGATTGCTACGGGTAATTGAGAAAGAAAACAAAGTGAAAAAAGCGTTCAAACTGGAGAATTCACCAATTTATAAATTGTATTCAAAAACCATGCTTCCCATGCTGGAATCGCGTTTAAAACGATGGGTATTTATCGGAGGGGTTAGCTTTCTTCTTTTAGGTTCAATGACTTTGGTTTATTTCAAACTGGTTGCGGTAAAAATGCTCCCTTTTGATAATAAAAATGAATTTCAGGTAATTATTGATATGCCTGAAGGAACAACGCTTGAAAGAACAGCTGCAGTAACGAAAGAGCTTGCAGCGCACATTGCTCAACAGGAAAATGTGATCAATTATCAAAGCTATGTGGGTACAGCTTCGCCAATGAATTTTAACGGATTGGTTCGCCACTACGACTTAAGAAGAGGTTCCAATGTTGCTGATATTCAGGTGAACCTGACAAATAAAGGTGATCGCAGGTTGCAAAGCCACGATATTGCCAAGGCCATGCGGCCCGGCTTGCAGCTTCTTGCCGAAAAATACAATGCCAATGTAAAAGTGGTTGAAGTGCCTCCCGGACCTCCGGTCCTTTCAACCCTGGTAGCTGAAATCTATGGACCTGATTACGAAACTCAAATGGATGTAGCTAAACAAGTGAAGGGCCTTTTTGCTCAAACGACCGATGTGGTTGACATTGACTGGCACATGGAAGATGATCAGACTGAATACAAATTCAATGTTTTGAAAGAAAAAGCTGCTTTGCTTGGTATTTCAACCCAACAGGTTGTACATACTTTACAAATGGCCCTTGGAGGTCACGAAGTATCCCAGCTTTATGCTGAAAGAGAACACGAACAGGTTGGAATTTCATTACGCTTAAGTGAAGATGAACGTTCCGGTTTAACTGATCTTAAGAAGGTAAATATTCTTAATCAAAAAGGACAAACTGTTGCTTTGGGCGATCTTGTTGAGCTTAAAAAAGGATTGCAGGATAAAAGCATTTACCGCAAAAACCAAAAACGTGTGGTTTATGTAACTGCTGATATTGCCGGAAAACTGGAAAGCCCTGTTTACGGAATTCTGGAGATGTCCGAAAATCTTGGCAATATCCAATTACCCAAAGGTTATGAGCTAAACGAAGAGTTTACACAACAGCCATTTGTGCAGGACAATTACAGTTTAAAATGGGATGGAGAATGGCAGATTACTTATGAAGTATTTCGTGATTTGGGAGCTGCATTTGCAGTAGTATTATTAGTGATTTACCTGCTGATTATTGGGTGGTTCCAGAACTTTAAAGTTCCTTTTGTGATGATGGTATCTATTCCTCTTTCATTAGTCGGAATCTTAATTGGGCACTGGTTGATGGGTGCATTCTTTACCGCTACTTCAATGATTGGTTTAATTGCCCTGGCAGGTATCATGGTCCGAAATGCCATACTGCTTATTGATTTTATCAATCTGCGGCTCAAAGATGGAGTTCCGCTTAAAGAAGCTGTGATTGAAGCAGGTGCTGTAAGAACCACTCCAATTTTATTGACTGCCGGAACAGTTGTAATTGGGGCAGTTGTAATCCTGTTCGATCCAATTTTTCAGGGCTTAGCTATTTCATTGATGGGCGGAAGTATAGCCTCCACATTCCTAACCCTGGTTATTGTACCGCTGATCTATTATATGACTGAAAAGAAAAAATACCTTGCAAACGAAACTATTGAGGAGGACAAAGCATGATGAAGTTCGTAATCATACAGAATTTGAAAGCTTACCATCACGAGTTGGAACAAATATTTAAGCTGATTGATATTAGTGCCTACAGCGAAATGGATGTGGAAGGTTTTATGAAAAAAGCCGAAGGGGATTCTGAGATTTCCAACTGGTTTGGGTCTCAAAAAAATCCTTACAACTACAAAGTTTCCTTCACTTTTTTAGCTGAAGATAAAGCCGATGAGTTGTTAAAACGGATTGAAGAATTTAATAAAGGCATTGAGGAAATTAGCCCTATTAATGCTTATGTAGTAGGAATTGAAAAGTATGTGTAATTAATCATATTAGTGTCCAATAGAACTATAAACGTTAAGGGCTAAAGCCTGCTTTTTGAAGGGTATTCATAGCCCGGACCTTAAGGTCCGGGTAATAAAACAGATACCGAATTGGCTTTAGCCATTAATTAGTTCTCAACTGGAAACTAGTGATAAAATTTTAAAGACTATGAGAGAAAGAGTTATACGTGCAGTGGCTGGAACATTAGTAATGACCAGCGTTTTGTTGGCCTTGTTCGTTCATATTAACTGGCTGGCAATTGCAGTTTTTGTGGGCTTGAACCTGCTTCAATCATCCATAACAAAATTCTGCCCATTGGAGTATTTCCTTGAAAAATTGGGCATAGAATAAAGGGGGAAGGGAAATATAAATTCACTTGGTTCTTAATCGAGTTTCAAATATCTATCGGCATTATACCGCTTATTATCAATGCTTTAATTTTTAACAAATCGAGAAATCTTGTTTTAGTTTATAACTGATTCATTTTCAATATTTTATGTATATAAAATACTATTATTTGTGCTCAATTTCAAATTTGTAGTTCAGATTAGAGGATATTATACAGATGTTATACCAGAGTGTTTTAGACTTAAATTAAACCTCTTCTGGTTGCATGAAACACCGCCTCGGCACTGGTTTTTGCATTCAGTTTCTTAAAGATGTTTGTTTTGTGGTTTTTAACGGTTGATTCGGCAATAATTAGCTTTTTCGAAATTGAAATAATATTATCCCCCAAAGCAACTAATCTAAGTATTTCCAGCTCTTTGTTTGTCAGTTTCTTATATTGAACCCTTTCAAACTTGTTTGTCTTCACGTTTAAATTATATCGTTTTCTTTCATCATGCATAAGTATATGAACATCTCCTGCTTCTGTTCTCGGTGAAAGTGATACCAAACACAACGCCATCCACATGTTAGCATCCTCGTTAAACAATAAAGGTGTAAGTCTGTGGTTAATCATTATCAAACTGTTATTATTTTTATTCCTTAACCTGAAATCATACGATATATAGCCATTTCTTCGTCTTTCTTCTGGTAAACCATAAAAGAAATCGAAACCCGCTACATTCAAATTGAATAATAACTGCAAGTCTTCATCAGGGACGCATAAAGGATAGAAATCATATCCCAGCTCCAGAACTTCTTCCCTTGTATAGCCACTTAAGAACAGAGGGTTCGGAGACACATAAGCAAATGATTTTTTATAGTAGTCGATGATGTAGTAGCTCATGTCAACTAAATTAGACATGGCCTGAAACGATTGAAGGTAGCCTTCTACTTGTTTGTAATTAGCACTACCTATATATTTTATTGTCTCAATTGGTTCGAAAAAATCTGAGGGGGTATTTCTCATAATAATATATTTAAACCCTTCTTCCTAAAATCACCTATATGTCCTATATATTATGAAAGATAGTGAAAATAGTTTTGTGATGCATTTAAAAATTAGAAATCATGAAAAAAATGTTAATTCAAAATGAAGATTTTTCATTGTGGCAGGTGACAGCAGCAGAAGAACTTAAAGAAATTATTCGCTTTGTTCTTAGTGTTAACTACAAGCATCATCTCGAAGAAAATTTTCCAGTTGAGGAATTGGAAGTTTTATTTAGTGAAGACCTTAAAGGAGTAAATGATTCGGTATACTATGTTATTTATGATAGTGCTGGGGAAATGGTTGGAACAATTAAATCCCAAAGGTGGGATAGTAAAGTAAGATTATGCATCGAAAAAGACTTTGATATCGATTTGCATTCATTAGTGAAAAGCCAATCGGTCGAACCCCAAGATGTATTTCATATTGGACGTTTTGCAATTGACCAGGAAAAGTTTGCTGAAAACAGAGCGTTGAAGCGTTATCGTATTGCCTTTCTAAAAATGCTTTTACTCCAAGCTTTAAAGCCAGTATGCCAGGGGAACGGATTTAAGCTAGTTTTGTGTGAATGTGATGAAAAATTATACGTTGGTCTGAAAAGAATGGGAATGAACGTCAAACCCATTGGTGAATCCAAAGTATATATGGGATCCCGGACAATTCCTGTTTATAGTAACAATTTAGGGATTCAGAGCTTTGTTCAACAAAACAATCACTTGTGTTATGTATAGCCGAAACTACATTTATATAAAAAAGGAAAGCCAGCAAGTGATAAAAAATGCTCATATACTGATTGCTGGTTGTGGTTTGGGGAGTGTGATTGCAGAATGTGTTTTGCGACTTGGTTTTGAGAACATTTCCATCGTTGATGGTGATGTAGTGGAAATGACAAATCTTAACCGCCAGAATTATATCAAGGACGATATTGGAAAGTTTAAAGTTGATGTATTGAAACACAGGTTGAAGTCAATAAATCCTCAAGCTTCGATACATGCATTCCCTGAGTTTATAACAAATAAGAATATTTCAAATTTCTTTAAAAAAAGCAGTTGCCAAATAGTGGTTAATACGATGGATTTTGATACGGATATTCCCTTAGTTTTTGATGAGTATTGTAATCAGATCGGAGTTCCTGTTCTTCATCCTTTAAACCTGGGCTGGGGAGCATCCGTTATTGTTGTTTCACCATCGGGGAAGAAGCTTAGTAGTCTTTCAAATGACTATGAAGGTTTTGATTTAAAAATGGCAGAACACATTTTTTCCAAATTAGAATCAAAAAATTCAACACCAGAATATCTACTGAATGCAATTAAGGAATATAAATTAAGTCGGAGTACTGTCAAATCTCCACCTCAATTGTCCGTTGGTTCATGGGCAGTTGCGTCTATGTGTTCCACTATAATGTATAAATTGTCTTTGGGTTTGAAAGTAAATACATTCCCAGAGATTTACTTTAACTCGGTTATGTAGATGACACACTTTGATTTTAATTGTAGTGAGCCTTTTATTATGAAAAGTACACAGTTGCATTGCAGTAAAAAATAGTGTGCTTTCTAAAAGTCCTATAATTTTCTTCGATTATGTCCTGAATTCCCCTAATGTATCTGTTTTCTTGGGCTCTGTTTTAGCATTGATGTGTTAATAAATGTTAAATTTGGAATGCTTTTACTTGCTTTATCTATTCCGAAGTACTCCTATATTGTCAAAAACAGGCCTAAAATCAGGATCAGTCCTACGTTTCTAAAAAATGTTCATTATGGCTAGGATATATGTACTATTTGCTTGCATCATCTTGCCCTGTACTTTTGAAATCATAGAAACAAACCCTATTAGCAAATAATGGGAACAATTAATCAATATCCTTATAAATACTTTGCTATTATAGTTTACAACATCTTTAGCCGGCTTAGAGTAACTTTTTAATAGCATTCCGACCCCTCGGAAATTAACAACCAATCATTAATTTAATTAACAAATGAAAAACTATTATTTATTATTATTCTTGTTCGCTTTTCTAGTGAGTTGCGAAAAAGACGATCTACAGGTAATTGAGCCTGAACTTCAAACTTCCGTTTTACCAACTGGGAACTATAATACCATTAGCGAATCTGACTGGGAAGAGCTTATAAAAAACTATTCACCATTGGATAGCAACGATGGACTAAAGTCAACTACAACCTTCGAATCGATGTGGGATGTATTGATGGAGCTAGATGGTTTGGCAGGTGATTCAACAAAAGTTGATGAATACAAAAAATTAGCTGACAAACATTCAAAGATTTTAAAAGGTAATTCTACTGTCGGATATGACTTAATAACTAGTAGTGCTCTGATTGCTAAATCTTTTAGTTCAGATGGATTATTAAAAATTGGAGATAAGATTTATGAAATACAACCAAACCAATTTGTTGAATATACTGGAAATTCACAAGGAGGATACCAGGCAATTGCTGTTGAAAGAAAGATAGAAATTTTTGTTCCTAACACGGCTTCATCACTAAAGTCTGTGTTCTGGCAAAGTCCAACACTCGAGCACAAGTTTTCTTCATCCAGAAAGGTTAAAGTTTATCTTTTCAGAGAAACAATTCCTAATTCTTCGTTAAGTATTTTTGGAGCATATAGCAAATATTACAAAAAAAGTTGGGGCAGTTGGAGGGAACATAAGTCAAGAAATGGTATTCAGCTATGGTTTACTTTAAGAGGTGTTGTTGGTGAGGCTGGAGATTTCTTATATTATCCTGGGCAAATCCCTCCGGATAGATCTACAATGGTTGCAGAAGCAATAGATGACTTTAGCACTGCCACCTCCAACGTAGTTGTCAAATATTATCGCCATCCAGCTTCAGATGGATCAACTCCACCTAGCGTTACATGGTATGGTTCAGATTTTGGTTTGTAATGTGTTAAATAATTTCAAATAGTTAAGTTATTGCAAAAACCAGTGAGTGTTAACTCACTGGTTTTTCATAAAACAAATAGTTAGAAACATTTATAGCAAAGATTAGAATGGATCTTAGTCCGGTGTATTCGTTTAGTATTAAATTGGATAAATTAACAAATATTATGCTGCATAGAAGTTCCAATTGTTGTTACTTTGCAAACGAAAACTTTTAAACAATTAGAATATGAAACGAATTTACATTTTACTTTTTATTGTACCTCTTTTTCTTATTGCATGCGACAAAGATGATGACATTGTAATTAAAACGAGTCTTCCAATTACGATCCCGGTTGAAGTAAACGAGGCGTCTGCAATAAATCAAAAGTCGGTACAGGCAGGATATTCTTTTACGACTTCGGAAACCTATTACTTAAAGGACAACGAAGATGTCAAAGACTATTTGAGCAATATGAAATATATTTCATCCAAAGGACATTCGAAAGAAATAACAGGACTAGAAGATGGTGATATCATTAAGGATATAGAAATCTCTTTAACTGGAGGAGATGTCATAATGGCTTCTGAAAATATTACAAATTCAGATCCAGGGACGACACTTCCAAATGAAGGATACGCAACTTTTGGCGATATCTTGTTGTCTGAAAAACAGATAACTGTTACAGTGACCGGAAGTACCAATAAGATACCAATGGATTTTAATGTGAATGTTATACTTAATATAGAAGTAATTGCTGAAGAACTTTAAGAACAATTGAAATTAGTAGTTTTTGCTGCTCCATTTCAGGAGCAGTTTCTTTTTTACCACTATGAAGCCAAACAAAAAACACTGTTTCTTTATCCTCGCCACTTTATTACTAATTTCTTGTGAAAAAGAAGTGGATCTGGATTTTGATAGAGCCCCAAAACTGTGTCTAAATTGTATCCTTTATACCGATTCACTAGTAACAGCACGCTTGACTCTATCAAGAGGGATTGAAACCAATTATAATTTTGAGAATGTAACTGATGCAACAATCTTACTATTTAAGAACAATGAACTTCTTGGAGAGTTAAATCCAGACAACAAGGGCAATTATTCTTTAGATGTTAGGCCCATTTCGAATAATGAATACCAAATTAAAGTTTTGCATTCCAATTTCCCCGAGCTATCGGCTTCAACTAAAATCCCTGAAAGACCAATTGTAACTTATACTTATGAAAGTCTGCAAGGATATAAACATCGTATAAATGTCTTTTTTGATATACATGACCAGAAAGGCATAGCAAATTATTACTGGCTTGCCCCATTTGACACGAACGCCCCTTTTATCGATAATTTTAACCGTTCTTTGGATACCGACGCTAAATACGGTTATGTTTACGACTACTATATGCGCATCTCGGATGAAGGATATGATGGAGAAATATTAACGCTTAACACAGTAGGGATCAAAGATAGAAACCGATATTTCTGGGCTACCGATTCACATTACGACAGCTATTTAAAAACAACCTTAAAAGTTCAGCTTAACAAGGAAGATGCACTACCTTTTCAGGAACCTCTGCAAATTTATTCTAATATTGAAAATGGCTATGGCATTTTTGGTTCTTGTGCTGTAACCACTATTAAACAGTAGTTATGTGTAAGTATATTGTCTGTTTAATTTTATGTATTCCTTTGGTAGCTTATGCCCAAAAGAAAGTTACAGTTAGTGGCTATATTGAAGATGCTTCTTCTAAGGAACGCCTGATTGGGGCCAGTATATCCACCACATCAATGCAGGGTGTAGCTTCCAATAAATATGGCTTTTTCAGTTTAACGCTCAATGAAGGAAACTATGTCCTAACATCTAGCTACGTTGGATACCGGGCTGTTTCAAAACGAATAAATTTAGCATCAGACACTACAATTAATTTTCTTTTACCTAATGATTTGGAACTTGAAGAAATAAAAGTTGTAGGTGAGAGTGGCATCGATAAAACTCCACAATTATCTGCCTTAAGCCATTTACATTTAAACATGCAGGAGATAGATCGTGCTCCGGTTGTTTTTGGAGAACGTGATTTATTAAAAACCTTGCAGTTTCAACCGGGTATTAAATCAGGAGCTGAAAATACTGCCGGATTTAATGTTCGTGGTGGTAGTGCCGACCAAAATCTAATTTTATTAGATGGGGTCCCAGTTTATAACGTGAACCACCTGTTTGGATTCTTTTCAGTGTTTAACAGTGATGCTATAAAAAATGCATCCTTATATAAGGGCGGAATTCCGGCACGGTATGGTGGCAGGCTTTCATCGGTGCTCGATATTTCAATGAAAGAGGGAAATATGAAGAAATCCCATGGAGTATTTTCAATCAGCCCGATTTCAGCAAGAGTGACTTATGAGGCTCCCATAAAAAAAGATACTGCTGCTTATGTTGTTTCATTTAGGCGCACCATGCTTGATATTCCATTGGTGTTATTTCAGAAAATTGCAAACCAGCCAACCATAGGCTATATGTTCTATGACTTTAACGCAAAAGCGAATTGGTTAATTAATCCAACAAACAGAATTTATCTTAGTATTTATTCAGGCAGAGATAACCAGTATACCCGGAATAAACAGGATGGAACAAAAAGCAAGTACAATTATAAATGGGGAAATATAACCTCCGTGTTACGTTGGAACAAGCAAATATCATCAAAGGTGTTTTCAAATATTTCTGCTTACTATAGTATTTACCGTTTAAATAACCTGATTACATCTGAATCGGAAAAAGGAGATACAAAATTTCAGGCAAAATCAGATATTCAGGACCTAAGCCTGAACGGAGATTTTGACTGGTATGTTTCATCGACATATACACTAAGGTTTGGTGGAAAAGCAAGCCGGATGTTTTTTGCTCCTAATATTACTCAGATAGTTGATTATAGCTCTGAAACTAACCTAAATGAAGAACAAAGAAAAGAATCCTCAAACTTTGAGGTCTTTATTGAAAATGATTTCAAGCTGAACAAGTTCAATTTGAATATTGGCCTTCGTTCTTCTCTTTACGATACAGAGAAAAAGACATATTACAATTTAGAACCACGTTTTGCAATCAAGTATCGAACCGTAAACGGCTTCTCATCAAATGTTGCGTTTACAAGAATGTCTCAGTTCATTCATTTACTGTCTAACTCATCATTTGGCATGCCAACCGATCTTTGGGTTGCATCAACGCATAAGGTAAAACCTCAAACAAGCAATCAGATCTCCATTGGTGCAGAACAGAGGTTAAATAATTATTCTTTCGGAATTGAGGCTTATTATAAAAGGATGGAAGATGTTATACGTTTCAAAGAAGGAGCAGCTTTTTTAAGCACACAGGAAACGAATTGGGAGGAAAATATCTTAGCAGGTAAGGGCAAGGCTTATGGTATTGAGTTTGCAGCAAAAAAGACTACAGGTAAATTAACCGGAATGCTCTCTTATACATTGGCATGGTCCGAGCGTCAATTCGATAAAATTAACCAGGGAAGATGGTTTCCTCATAAATATGACCGCCGCCATGATATTTCGATATTGAGTGAGTACTCCATATTAAAAACAAAGAAGCGGGAAAAATCATTTTCCTTTGGCTTTACGCTACAATCTGGTAATAATATGAGTATGTCCGATATTGAATACGAGGGAATGTATCCGCTTAATTTGTACCGGGTTGACCATGCTAACCCTGATTGGCCAAAGTCGAGACAAACATACGATACACCTAACAACTTTAAAATGCCATTACTACATCATTTGGATTTAGGATATACTACCAAACGAATTACCGATAAGGGGAAAGCGCATACCTGGTCGTTTTCTGTTTATAATGTTTATAACCGAATGAACCCTTGGTATTACTACAAAAGTTCAAGTGGCGCAGTAAAACAGGTTTCTATGTTCCCGGTAGTTCCATCGGTTGGTTACAAATATACGTTCTAGTTGTAGTTAAGCGAAAAATACTAGGACATAACCATTAATACTCCGTTGATTTAAAGGAAAAGGATTGGATATTATCTCGCAGATTACGTAGGAATCGAGTTGTCTTTATATGTGTAATTAGTTCATAAAATGGTATTACTCACAGGGTGATTTTAAGTCACCCCGTGAGTAAACTATTCGATTTTTTTGTTCTAATGCTTAGTTAACTAGTAGTAAGTTTTTGAATTAACGTGTCACTCATCGGATGACTAAAGTACTCAATATCAGCAGAGTCATCCGATGAGTTTTTCAACGTAACTTTATGAACGTACTACTAGAAAGAGCCTTATTTTGTTAATAACTCATAACAGGATCAATTACACAGCTAAAATTCATTATTTTCGAGATACCTTAAATGAAGAGATGATTTTGGAAATAAAGTACAGATTGTAAGTCTGTGGAAGCAGAGGGATGTTCTGAAAAGAAGAATTAATTGCTCATAAATAGATACAAATATCCTGATAGTCATTCAAAAACCAAAACGTCATGCTTACGACTAAAAAAACCTTAATCGCTTGCTTTACAATTGCACTTATTTTACTCTCATTTACAAATTGCTCAACGAAAAATGCTCAAAAAGACAAAACCCGGATTGCCCAGTGGCGAGGTGAAAACCGCGATGGGATTTACATGGAATCAGGTTTATTGGAAACCTGGCCTGAAAAAGGACCGGAATTGTTATGGAAATACGAAGGCATAGGGAAAGGTTATGCGTCCCCCGCCATTCTAAATGGGAAACTGTTTGTAAACGGGGAACAAGACAGTACAAGCCTTTTATTTGCCTTTGATCTTCAAGGCAATTTACTCTGGAAATCGCCCAATGGAAAAGAGTTTATGGGAGAAGGATTCTCCTCCACCTATCCGGGATCGCGGTCAACACCAACTGTTGTAAACGATTTGGTGTATACCACTTCGGGTAAAGGCAGGATTGCATGTTTTGAAACTGAAACCGGAACAAAAAAATGGTCGAAAGATATTGTGAAAGATTTTGGAGGGTTGGATAGTTATTTTGGCTACACGGAATCACTTGTAGTTGATGACAACAAAGTTTATTGTTTTCCCGGCGGAGAGAAAAACAACACCCTTGCGCTTGACCGATTTACCGGGGAAATTATTTGGTCGAACAAAGCCATGCAAGATACTTTTTCGTATTGCTCACCTATTATGGTCGAATTGCCGGAACGGAAAGTTCTCCTCACACATTCCCGTCACTACTTATATGCTCTTGATGTTGAAACAGGAATGATAATGGGTTCCTATTTCATAGATCATTATCAATACGATGGGGAACATTGCAACTCACCAGTTTATGCTGATGGTTACATTTACTTTGTAGGAAATGAAAAAGAAGATGGTGCAATACGCCTGAAGTTAACCGGGGAAGGGAAAATTAGTGAAGATTGGAAAAATGCAAAAGTCAAAAATAACTTTAACGGCTTTGTAAAAGTTGGAGGTCACCTTTTTACAATGGTAAAAGGAAATAAACTGTTGGCTCTTGATATTGAAACAGGCGAAGTAGCAGCTGAGGCCAAAGTGGCCAATGGTAGTATTATTTACGCCGATAACAAATTTTTCTGTTATGGTATGAATGGGGATGTCAACCTGGTAAGCTTTACGAACAATCAGTTCGGGATAAAGGGAACATTTAAGGTAGAGTCAGGTACAGGCCAGCATTTTGCACACCCTGTTTTATCAAACGGAGTGTTGTATATTCGCCACGGTGACGCCCTGTTGGCCTACAAAGTGTGTTAGTGGGTAAACTGATAGCCTGACTTCAAGTCAGGCTATCAGTTTACCCGTCCTTCCTCAAAATCTTTAACAAGGTTCGGTTTTCAATCTTAAATCGATGTATTTCCAGTACATAGTAGTTTAGTTATCCTTCTCCATCATTTTCTTGCTGATAAGGAAAATGACGGGTTTCCCTGAAAATGGATTGGTGCGGGTAACGACAGGCGTATTGTAAACCTGCTCAATGGTGTCAAAAGTTAATACTTCTTCAGGCTTTCCCTGAGTAAAGACTTTTCCTTCATTAAATAGGATTAACTGATCGCAATATTCTGAAGCCAGGTTCAGGTCGTGAATGACCATTAAAACTGTTAGTCCCGTTTCATCATTCAGTTCTTGTAACAGATTCAGGATTTTAACCTGATGCGTGATGTCCAAATGGGAAGTTGGTTCATCCAGCAAAAGCAGTTCGGGTTGCTGGGTCAGTGCACGGGCTATTGCCGCTCGCTGTTGTTCGCCGCCGCTCAGCTCTGTCATCAGTTTATCTTTATGCTGAATAATATCAGTTAGTTCCATGTACTTCTGAGCAATGGAAACATCTTCATGGGTTTCAAAAAAACGAAAGCGTCCGTGATAAGGTAGCCTGCCCATTAAAACGTAATCTTCAACCGAGATCTGCCCGGCATCAACAAACTGATTTACCACAGCAATATTTTGAGCCCTTGATCTTAGTGGGATTGACTTTAGGTTCTTTCCTTTCAGATAGATACTACCACGTAGTGTGGGTAAGGTTCCTGTAATTCCCCGAAATAAGGTGGTTTTCCCGGAGCCGTTTGGACCAATAATTCCTGCAAATGTTCCTTTTTGTAAGCTGAACCCAATTTCGGAAAGCCTGAACTTGTCGTAGCCACAGGAGAAATCGTTGATATTGAAAAAATCTTGTGCCATTTAACTTTTCCTTCCTTGTCCGCTCATTAATACAATAAAAACAATTCCACCAATAATGCCTGTTATAACACCAATTGGCAATTCGTTGGGTGAAATAATCGTACGTGCCACCACATCAGAAAGAACTAAAAATGAAGCTCCTAGCAGAAATGAACTGGCAAGCAGGATCCGGTAGTCTGTTCCGAAAAACAAGCGGAGCAAATGTGGAATAATCAATCCTACAAAGCCAATTACACCAGCTACTGCCACACAAATTCCAGCTAAAAGTGAGGCCAAAACAAACAGGATTTTTACCGCTACATTTGTATTTATTCCCAGGTGCAACGCTTTTTCTTCTCCCAAACGCAATGCATTTAATGGCTGTACAAAGAGGTAAGAAACCACTAAAACAACGATGCTGGAAATAAAAGTCAACCAGATTAAAAGGTTATCGGGTTCATCCAGCGATCCCATGATCCAGAAAACCATACCATGCAAATTCTCGGAACTGCTGATTGCCATTAAAAACATCATGGCAGATGATGCCACAAAACTCACCATTACACCGGTAAGCAGCATGTTGTTAATATTCACATTTCCTTTTCGGGCACTAATAAAATATACCAGGAAGATGATCAGGAAGGCACCGGCAAAACCGGATACAGGTAGCATAAATGATCCTAAGGACATGTGCAATCCAAATACAAGTGTTGCAGCTACACCAAGCGATGCTCCTCCCGAAATTCCCAGTGTAAATGGTTCAACCAAAGGGTTTCGGTATATTCCTTGCAAAATTACACCAGCCAGGCTGAGTGCTCCGCCAACTGCAATACCTAAAATAATCCGGGGGAGCCTGATCTGGCTGATCAGCATGTATTCCATGGAACTTTCATCGCCTCCAAAAACAACCATTTGAAGAGCATCTCCAAGGCTTAGTTTTAGTTCTCCTGTTGACAAAGCCAGGAGTACTGCAAAAACCAGCAATGCCAATAATCCCAGTAATGCCAGTAACCAGCCGATATATTTTTTACGTACCACTTATTCAGAATAAATTTTGTCAATCATTTCTTCCAATGCATCAGCAAACAGCAGGGGTGTTGGGCTGCAGGTTTTTTCCTGGTCCATCACAAAAACCTTATTGTTTTTTACTGCATTTAGATTTTTATATCGTTCCCAGCTTTGCTTTTCATCAGCACTTAAAGTTCCCATCAATAATATAAAAATAACATCCGGGTTACTTACCAGAACTTTTTCCCGGGTAATACTTCCTATTTTAAATTCTGAAGCAATATTCACACCTCCTGCAAATTCAATAAAGTCTTGCATAAATGTATTGGGGACAGCCGTAAATAGTGGATTAGCCCCGATTTGTAAAAACAATTTTGGTTTTTTATCCAGTTTGGGTACACGTTTTTTTAGTTCCTCTATTTTCTTTTTTGATGAATTTACGATCTCATCAGCCAATTCTTTTTTGCCAATTTTTTCCCCAAGTTGTTGAAGCTGTGAACACAAATCATCATACGATTTTGAGTAAGGCAACATCATTGTTTCAATGCCCAGCTTTTTAAATGATTTTAATGTTTCCGGGTTTGTGAGTGTTGAGGCAATTACCAGGTCCGGTTTCAACAAGATTGATTTTTCCAGGTTAACCTGGACTGCTGAGGCTACAATTTGGGCATCTGCAGGTTTTTTAAGCAGGCAAAAACTGGTACAGCCAACCATTAAATCTTCAGCTTCCAATAAGTAGATACTTTTGGTAACTGAAGGAACAAGACTGATAATCCGCTTAGGCGTACCCGCAAAAACTGAAAAAGCAATACACACCAACAAGATTGTCAATAGATTTTTTTTCGATTCTATTCGATATTTTTTCATAAAACAGGCATAATGCCTTCGAGAAGAAAATTGGAATTTTGCACGTTCCAACGATCTTTTTCCCCGAAGATCAATTAAACTTTAGTTGTGTCAAATCATGCATAATCTTACTTGATTTAACATCTGTTTGGCAGGTCTTCTGGCTCACCCTTTTCGGATGCCTTCCCATCCGGCAGCTGCCGGAAAGTGGCGTGGTTTCCGAATATGTAACAGGCTTACAGCAGCGGGGACTGCTCCGGATTTACACCGGATTCCCTATTAAGGCTTCTGTTAATAGCCACCAAAACAGTGCAAAAGTAGGAAATTATTTTTATCGGACCGTTATAATATTTATTGCTGCTCTGGTTAATGCGGATTTGTAATCTGTTTTCGGGTAAGAATAATATATCCCCTACGGGGAAAATTGATTTTAAGATATTCAATATTGCTATTGAGCTTAATTCCCTACGGGAAAATAAACAACTTTCAAGCTACAATAATGAAATGATATTCCACATTTATTTAGATGAAAGTTTGATAATGGATAAAAAATTATCGTAATTTTATATTCCCCAATAGGGGATAAATGTCAATAGTAATCCAAAATGTAACACCCTAAATTCTCCGTAGGAGATAAATAAAAACAATTTCATGGCAAATACTTATTCTCAAATCTATGTTCATTTTGTTTTTTCAGTTCAAAACAGAATGTCATTAATCAGTCCCAAATGGCAATCAGAATTGTACCAGTACATGTCATCAATTATTATGAATCAAGGACATAAGACCTATGCAATAAATGGGATGCCTGACCATGTTCATATTCTTGTAAGTATGAATCCTAAACAGGCACCTTCAGACCTTATGCATTCAGTTAAAAGAAGTTCATCATTATGGGTTAATAACAAACGTTTGGTTGTTGGAAAATTTGCCTGGCAGGAAGGTTTTGGAGCATTTAGTTATGGGAAGTCGCAAATTCCTAAAATTGCCAAATACATTGAAAAACAAAAGGAACACCATAAAAAGCAGACATTTCGGGAAGAATACATTCAGTTTCTAAAATTGTTTGAGGTTGAATATGACGAACGTTACATTTATAAACCAATTGAATAATTTATCCCCTACGGGGAAAATTGATTTTAAGATATTCAATATTGCTATTGAGCTTAATTCCCTACGGGAAAATGCATAACTTTTCAATAAATATTTTTTAAGAATTTTGTTTGCCGAGATACGAAACTCTGTTCCTCTTTTTGAATTGACCCGATATCCAACCGCATTTATTACATCTGGATTGTAAAAATTGATTTGCCTGATAATTTCTCGCTTTCCTTCTTTTCGAACTTGTGCAAAAATTGCACAAGTTAATTTTTAAAACTCTTGTTTTTTATGCTTTTGGAGATGATTTATCGCATCTTAATACGTCTATCCATTACAGAAAAATCGGCTCAGTTTAAGAAGTTGTGGAGCAATATAAAATTTACGAGCTTTGTTCCTTTTAATTTTTATATAGCAATGCCACAACAAAAAGAGCACTATAA
>JANQII010000348.1 GCA_028282195.1 Prolixibacteraceae bacterium | reverse complement strand
ATGTGTGAAAATGAGCGATAGGAAAACTGTCCGTTTTCAGCAGGACTAGGTGTCCGTTTTGCGCGGGACTGAGTGTCCGAATTGGCAGGAATACGCATACGGAGACCACTTAAGAAAGAAAGGACTTGATTTAGAGTTTAGCCAGCCACAAGTATTAAAATATTCAATGTTGACACTAACAATATCACTCAATGGGAATTAAACCATACAAAACCCCAAGTTAAACAAATCCCTAAGATCATTTCACTTCTTGGTTATTCGCCTAAGATGTATGAAAATAAAATCAAACAATACAGAATTGAAAGAGGTATTACCCAAAAAGAAATGGCAAGAAAATTAAATATTGACCCGACAACGCTTGCAAAGATTGAGAATGATAAAAGCAAATGTATGAAGAGAGAAACAGCAGAGAAAATTAAGTTTTTGTTCACTAGTTGATTCTTCGATATGAAATTTCTAACTTAGATATCAAAATATTAACTCTATTTCAGCACAAATTATTTATTGAGTCCCGCATAATATAACATGTTTACAATCCAATTTCTTAAACAAAGAACAGATTTAAGGTTCATTCAGGAGCCTTTTGGATATAGTTCGTCAAAAGCAACTGAAATATACATTCATGTATCAAACCAACATATTAAAAAAATTGAGAACCCAATTAATTAATTATTGTGAATTCAACATAATAGGTGTGCAATACATGCCAATTTGGGTGTATATGAACACCTTTTTGATTGCTATAGAAGAAATAACAACAATAGATGATTCACATTAGTTTCTACACCATTTAAAAAAATGATATTGTTAATCGAATAATTTACAAACATCGAAATGAAATGAAAAGTCAATCAAGAGATGATATTTGGAAAGAATTAGAAATAGCACAAACATTAATTGCAAGACAAGAGTCAAACAGACATCAATTCAGGAATTGGTATGTTGGAATCTTAACAGCTCTTTTAATAGCTTTTGCTTCAAAGGAAATAACAATTGAAAAAAATCAGTTTCTGATACTTTCTGGAATAATTACACTAATATTTTACATTTTAGAATTTGGTTTTGGAGCATCAGAAGGTCGAATAATAAACAGGTCAAATGAATTAGAAGAAATATTAAGAACAAATGGAGAATATGATGGTCCCAAAATAGGACTTTCATTAAGACCAATAGGGAAAAGATATTTACCCAAAAGAAGTGACATTAAATTCGTAAGAATGACCTTTACTTATTTGATTATGTTTCTCTGCAGTTTAATAATATACTTTGTGAAATAAATTAAAATAAAAACGGTGTAGAGTCGAGTATGTAAAGGGGAATTTCACCCCTAACTTCTCACAGAACCGTACGTGACAGTCTCCCGTCATATGGCTCTTATTATGCAATCAATTTCTTAGGTTAGCTGATAACCCAATACCAATACCCAGTGATAAAATAAATTTGGATACGATCTACACACCCATCTCAACCATTTAACAGCTTTCACTTTGCTGCGTTTGAAACGTTTGTATTTGTTCAGGATCCATTTTATCATGCGATGATGTAGGTAGTAAAAGACTGGTCGCATACACCTGCGGTTGATTTTCCCATAATAATTTAGCCAACCCCGTATCTTTGGATTTAAAAGTATTGCTAAATTCTTTTTATAAAATGTTTTTATTTGATCTGAATTTGGTTACATTTTATTGAGATTAAAAAGTAAGGTTCTGAATATTGGTTCTGTCCTTTAAAAGTGATAAGTAATTCTGAAAAATACCGCTAAGACAGTAATATTTTGTCTTACAATATCAGATCTTCGAAAAAGAGCAATACTTACTATCCTAGCAGTAAAAAAATACAATTCATATTGCTTATTACAAAGAATAAACGTATTTTTACTGCTACAACAAGACAAATATGCTCGAACCAAAAATATTAGCTACAGTAATTAGGGAACATCGAAAGATTGCAGCACTTAGTCAACTTCAGCTTGCAGAATTGGCGGGAGTTGGTAAAACTGTAGTTTTTGATGTAGAGAAGGGTAAGGAAACTATCAAGTTAGATACATTGAGAAAAATTCTGGTAGCATTGAATATCAAAGTACAGCTTACGAGTCCAATAATGAGTCAAATTATTTCAGATGAAGAAAGCTAAAGTTTATGTCAATGAGGTTGAAGCAGGAACCCTGACCGAACTTGATTTTGGGAAAAAGTACCTGTTCGAATATCAGGAAAACTATAAAGGGAACCCTGTTTCCTTAACGATGCCCGTTAGCCAATCGGTATATGAATTCAATACATTCCCTCCATTTTTTGATGGATTGCTTCCGGAAGGTTATCAATTGGACGGACTTTTGAAGTTGGCAAAGATTGACAGGAACGATCTGTTCTCACAACTTTTGGCTGTTGGGGATGATTTGGTCGGTAATGTCTCGGTTAAAGAGATCAATCTATGAACCGATGCCCAATTACATACGATCCCTGTGAAGAAAGCACCTATAGTGAAAAGGGACTGAAGCAGTTATCTTCAAGCCTTAAAACATTGGCACCGCTTGATTTTTCGGCAGAGGAATTGAGAACGGAAGCCATGTTAAGGGCATCAAAAATGTCAATTCAGGGTGTTCAGCCTAAATTGAGCGCTATTCTAAACATTAAGGATGGTCGTTTTGAGATTGTGGACAAAAACGGAAAGTATATACTGAAACCACAACATCACGTTTTCCCTGAGCTTCCTCAAAACGAAGACCTCACCATGCGTTTAGCCGCGAGTGTTGGCATTGAGGTCCCGTCCCACGGATTGATCTATTCAAAAGATAATTCATTAACTTATTTCATTAAGCGATTTGACCGGAAAGGACATAAAGATAAAGTTGCGGTGGAGGATTTTGCACAACTGGCAGGAATGAGTAGGGACACCAAATACAATTATTCGATGGAAAAGCTGGTGCAGTTGATCGACGATTATTGTACTTTCCCAGCCATTGAAAAGGCAAAGTTGTTCAAATTGGTACTTTTTAATTTCCTGATAGGGAATGAGGACATGCACCTTAAGAATTATTCAGTAATTGTCAGAAACGGAAAAGTTGAGCTTTCCCCGGCTTACGACTTGCTCAATTCGACCATCGTCTTAAAGGGAGATGTGGAGGAAATTGCATTAACGTTGAAAGGGAAAAAAAGCAATTTGAACAGGAATATCCTGATCGACTACTTTGGGAAAGACCGGTGCGGCTTAACCGACAAAATTGTGGAAAGGACTTTTGACTCTGTTCAAAAAGCAATACCATCCTGGTTTAATTTGATTGAAGTTAGCTTTTTCTCTGAAGAAATGAGGGATAAATACCGGAACCTACTCCAAAAGAGAATAGATATTTTGGGGTTTGAACGATCAAAATAAAAATGGATTTGAGTCCAGGATATTTTCCCGATCTGGTTTCATTTTTCGCTGAAAATAATTTAACTTCGTCTTAATGAATGCGTTCTAATGCATGTGAACTATGAGGTGCCCTGGTTATTTTATGGTGCTGCAATGTTTTGATAATCAACCCCTAAAAAAGATAATATTCGAATCCTGGTATCCCGACGAGAAGAAGAGACAAAAATACAAAAGGCCTCTAAATCGTATGATTTAAAGGTCTTTGTCTTTTTATAAAACATCAAATAAAACCAAATAAGATCAAAATTTCGGTGAACAATACAGTGAGTTCGTTTATTGCTCTTTTTAACTGAAAACAAGATAACCACATGTATTTGCCAGTTATATTTATGCTCCTTAACTAAGTGTTCTAATCAAGTTCCCTTGATGAATTTTAAACTCGCACATACCAAATCCACAACGTATAAAACTTTCAACTTTTTAGCTGCTTAATTCTTAACAATGGAGATTTAATAGATTAAGTTGGATTTATGCGACAGAATCAAAAGTCATCATTTAGAAATATTAAAGGACAGATGTGGCAGTATCTTTGCCTTCAATTATCAAAAGATTATCAGACTCTCTTAACTGACTCTCTATGAATAATTTTGGGTCGCAACAGCACCTCATTCGTACTTAAATCATTTTTGTTTATTAAATCGAACAAAAGACGAATTGAGAGTTTACAAATATCGTTAATCGGCTGTGCAATGCAAGTTAAAGGCACCGACAGATAATCAAGGTATGGATGATTATCAAAACTAAGCAAAGAAATATCCTCAGGAATACGAAGATTAAACTCTTTAAGAGCTTTAATACAGCCAAGTGCTATTGTATTACTAAATGCAAAAATTGCAGTTGGTTTTTGAGAATTCTGAAGCAGAAGAAGCGTTTCTGTATAACCATTTTGTACAGTAAACTCAGTTCCGGCAATAAGGTAATCTTTTACTTTATATTCTTTCATTATTTCTTCAAAACCCCTCCTTCTCACTTCATTGGGAATTGACAATTGCGATCCTTGAATACATGCAATTCTACGATGCCCATTTTCTACAAGGTATTTAGCACCTTCACTTGCCCCCCAAAAATTATCTGTAGAAACAAAAGGGATATTCGAATCTTTGAAATATCTGTCAAAACAGACAATAGGTATCCCCTGGCTTTTAACCTTCTCAATATGATCGCCATATTCCCCACATGGTGAAATCAATATTCCATCGACATTCCGGGAAACGATTTGTTCAATCTCCTCACGTTCAATCTCTGGATTTTCATTACTATCACTAATAAATGCCAGGTATCCCATTTTTTGAAGTTCAATACTTACCTGGGCTGCTATATTTGCAAAAAAGGGATTACTAAGCGATGGAATAATTAATGCTACCGTTTTCGTCTTCCCTAACTTTAGATTCCTTGCAACCTGATTAGGCACATAGTTTAGTTCCTGTGCAATCTTCAGTACTTTTTTCTGTGTCTCTTTACTGATACGATATTGCTTTGCTTTACCATTTAATACACGCGAAATGGTTGAAACAGACAAACCAGTTGCACTTGAAATATCTTTTATGTTGATTTTTTTCATCTCATTTACCTTCCTAAACTATAGCCATTTTTACCTTCACCATTAATACAATGCTGCAATTATATAGCTAATATATGGTTTTTTACCTAAAAACAAAGAACAAACGTTTGTTCTTTATTATGAAAATAAAAATTTAATCCATATGATCCTATTTTACTGATACATATATAATCCACTTTCATATACGATATACGAAAAAACCAACAATGTTATAAAACATGAACAAAAAACAGACCTACAACAAAAACAAATACTAATCACTAATAATAAGAAAATTAACTGTATTTTTCATTTAAAATGAACTCGAAAACCAATTCAAAATTTGATAATATAAACATAAATACTTTTGTAATTCGAAATTAATTCATAACATTGCACAAACGTTTGTTCTAAATTTGCAATAATAATTACAGATAAAACAAACAACAGTTAAGGCACTAATACTGCTTTTCTTTACGACAAATCCAATGTTTGGTAATATTAAAATTGCAAGCCAGGCAAAACTCAACCTGAAGTTCAGGTTTCTCTATGGTTTCAGAGCAAGAAACTATCTGAAGAATGATGCAAATATCAAACCAACGCTACTCTTTAAATTGGGAAAAGGATTGTGGAGAGGGTTAATAGAATTACATTAAATAACACTAGACTCCTGACAACATGGAAACAATAATTTCCATGCTCCTATGAAGGGATTCTAAACTTTTCAACTTACTAAGACTATAAAGTAAAGAACATTGATGACTACAAATCGATTTTAGTACTTCTGAATGTTGATGTGGACAGAAGTATTTCTTCTCATTGCGGATACCGAGACTGAGCTTCACCACTTAACCAAAGGCATGTCGCTAACAATTAGCAGGCCTGGTCATAAACTAAAATAAATCGTCACAATGAAAAAAAACGTTTTACTATTATTAATTGTTATTGGGTTGTTTGGATGTAAGCATTCCAAAGAGCCAGCAAAGGAATACCACTTAGGACATATTGGGCAAAGTAAACTTCCGGTATACGACATCAGGTTCTTTTCGGAATCACTACAACGGGACATGCATTTAAACGTTGTGCTACCCAGAGATTATGAAAGGTCTGAACTCTCCTACCCTGTTCTTTACCTTGCTCACGGTTACACTTCAAATTATAATGAATTTGTAAACATTGGCGTCCCCAATTACCTCAACCAGTTTGATATGATTGTGGTCATGCTGGATGTGGGCAACTCGTTTTACATCAATTGGGCTAAATCCCATAACGGGAATCTAAACTATGCCGATTATGTCTGTAAAGACGTAATTAATTATATAGATAGCAATTACAGAACAATTGCCGAGAAAAAAGGGCGTGCAATTTCCGGTATTTCAATGGGTGGTTTTGGAGCACTTTCCCTTGGTCTTTCCCACCCCGATTTGTTTTGCTCATTAGGTAGTCACAGTGGTGCAATCAGTTATGCTCGTGATGAAGCTGCAAGGTTAAGAAGAAGAGATGAGATTAAACCAAACTTCTTCCTCGATATCATGGCAAAAGATACCACAATGTATTATTTAGATATCGATATTCCTGGCTTCTCAACCATGAGGGATAGAACTCCTAAAGGCACTGCATTCCTAAAACCGGAAGATGCTGAAAGAGTGGATCCGTTCAAATTGGTATTGGAAATCCCTAAAAAAGATTTACCGCACATCTACCTGGATTGCGGAAACAAAGATGGGTTAATTACTTCTGCTAAAGATTTTATGACATTAATGTTGGAAAACGACATCCCATTTCAATATGGGTTTTCCGAAGGCACTCACGAGGAGGACTACTGGGGAAGAGAAGTAGCTATGGCTATGGCTGTTCAATACACAGTCATGATGCGGCACATTTGGGGAAAAGAATTTCCGGTATACAATCCATATGCTGAAATTTTTAAAAACATGCAACCCAAAACAAGTGAAGATAAAAAAGAAGAATAAACAAAAAGTTCATGCTATATCATAAGTATAAAATCTATGCTTAGTTAAGTGTCCGCGATAACTCCAGGGTAAGGAGAAATCCCCCTGGAGTTTTGAGAAACAACTTTGATTAAATCAAAGGATTTCACACAGATATAACAAGATTTAAGAAATAACATACTAACTAAAAAATATGAAAAGATTGATAAAAAAAATGGGCTTCCTGGTACTTGTTATCCTTTATGCGTTTGGCAGTTATGCACAACAAGCTGTTGAAGGAACGATTATGGATGAGAACAATGACCCCCTACCAGGTGCAAGCGTCATTGTGAAAGGTACAACAAATGGAATGACAACTGATTTTGACGGAAAATTCAAACTTACTGTATCCGAGAATGAAATTCTGGTCATATCATTCATTGGTTATAAGACAAAAGAAGTTGAATACACTGGTCAAAGAAATCTTAGCATAAACCTCGAACAAGACGTAGTTGGACTAGAGGAAGTTGTAGCGATTGGTTATGGTACAACCACTAAAAAAGAGGTAACAGGATCAGTAGCAACAATGGACAGTGAGGAGTTTAACAAAGGGGATAAAACCGATGCGATGGGCTTACTCCAGGGAAAAGTTGCTGGTTTAACTATCGTCAATGCAAGAGGCGGTGATCCAAACCAGGATGCAGAATTCCTGCTCCGTGGGCGATCAACAATGTCTGGAGGAGTTTCTCCACTAATTATTGTAGATGGTGTACCTGGTGTTTCACTAAAAAGTGTATCTCCCTCAAGCATCAAATCAATTGATGTTCTTAAAGACGGCTCTGCTGCTGCAATCTATGGAACACGTGGAACAAACGGGGTTATCATTATTACCACTAAAGCACCAAAAAAGGGAGAAGCTGTGGTTGAGTTAAATTCTTATGTTTCCACGCAAACGGTGACAAAAAAGCTGGAGAACCTTTCTGCCTCTGAATTCCGCGATCTTTTAAAAATCAAATACCCAGGCAATGAAGCTTCATACGATTACGGCGCAAGTACTGATTGGTTTGATGAAATTACAAGAACTCCATTCAACCACAACACGGAGCTATCTCTTACAGGGGGAAGTAATACTCTAAGTTATCGTGCTTTTATAAACTATCATGAAAATAAAGGACTCGTTATCAAAAATAGTCTTGATCGTTTAAATGCCTCAATAATGATCAACCAAAAAGGTTTTGATAACAGGTTAAAAGTAAATTATAAGCTGGCTTACACCACCCTGGAGTCAGAGATATCTGATACTTATGCATTACAACAAGCCTTTAGATACAATCCTACCGAACCCGTTTATGACGATAGCAACCCTATGACTGGCGGCTACTCGTTAAACACGACTCCCTTTCAATACTTCAACCCGGTAGCGATGATCAATGAACGTGAGAATATTAGCAAAAAAGAGTTTATAACCGGATCTCTGGACACATCATTTGAAATATTTAAAGGATTTTCTGTTGGAGCACAAGGATCTATTTTAAAAACCAAAACAGATGATGCAGAATATCGAACTAAGTTTTATCCAAACGAATATGGATTAAACGGTACTGCTGAGAAAAGTACTTCGAACTGGCAACAGAAACTGCTGGAACTTAGGACAGAATACACAAAGAAAATAGGTAAACATAGCTTACAGGCTTTTGCCGGATATTCATTCCAGGAGCAAGAAGAAGAAGGTTTTTATGCAATTAACCGCGGATTTGATTTTGATTTCATGAAATATCACAACCTTGGAGCAGGTAGCGACTTGCTAAATGGTTCGGCAGACATGGGAAGTGAAAAGTCGTCAAGTCGCCTGATTTCTTTTTATGGAAGGGCAATGTACAATTATGAAAGCAAGTATCTGGTATCTGCATCCATTCGCCGAGAAGGTTCATCACGTTTTGGGAAAGACCAAAAATGGGGAACCTTTCCTGCTGTTAGTGTTGGTTGGGTAGCTACTTCAGAACCATTTATGAGCAACATTCCATGGTTTAATTACTTAAAACTTCGCGCTGGTTATGGGTTAACGGGAAACCAAAATATTCCAAACTACATGTCGCTACAGTTGCTTTCTTCCGGAGAAAAACTTCTTTATAATGGACAATGGATCAACACATATGCTCCAAGCAGCAATGAAAACCCGGACTTAAAATGGGAGGAAAAAGAAGAAATTAATTTAGGCTTTGATTATGCCCTATTCGATTCAAAAGTTTCGGGAACATTAGACTTATATACCCGAAATACCTATGACTTACTGTGGTGGTATAATGTTCCGGTTCCTCCAAACTTATATCCTCAAACTTACGATAACGTGGGGCAAATTAATAATAAGGGAATTGAATTCACACTGAACTACAACGCAATAAAAACAAGTGATTTTAGCTGGACTTCAACAATTAATTACTCTCTCAACAGGAATAAATTGAAATCTTTCAGTGACGAGGACAAGGGATATGAACTATCTCATATTGATGAAGGATTTGTCAATGTAGATATAAAAGCATACACGATCAGGATTGAAGAGGGAAAACCTTTAGGTAATTTCTATGCCCCCGTCTTTTTAGGCCTTGAAGAACGAGAAGATGGTACCTATCCAATATACAAAGAAGTTGATGGCAATGAAGGGTTTAATGCTGATACTGACCGGGAATATGTAGGTAATGCCTATCCAAAATTCCGATTGGGATGGAACAATTACATAAAATACAAAAACTTTGATTTTAGTGTCTTTCTGCGAGGAGTATTTGGACATGACATACTGAACTGGCACCGGATGTATTATGAAAACTTCATGTATTTCGGAAGTAAAAATATACTGAGATCATCTTTAGACGATATTAACTACAAAGGTCTGGGAGAATATTCATCGAGATACGTAGAAGATGCTTCATATGTGAAACTGGATAACATTACCTTGGGTTATACTTTTAAACCAAATAAAGTTTTCAAATCGCTAAGAGTCTATTTCACAGGTCAACAATTATTTACAATCACAAACTACAAAGGTGTTGACCCTGAAATAACGCTTGGAGGCTTAGCTCCTGGTGTTGATAATTACTCCTACTATCCGAGAGTCAGAACGTACATTCTTGGCTTTAATATGACATTTTAAGATGTATCTGTAAAAAAAATGAAGTTATGGTAAAAAAAGTAATAATAGCAGTTTTTGCAATTGTTTTAATTGGAACATCAAGTTGTACCGATTTGGACGAACAGGTCTTTTCTTCTGTTTCTGCCGATCAGTTTTATAATAATGAAACTGAAATACTAATGGCCATGGGGCGGGCCTACACCCACCTGCGTAATCAAACTGCCCATATTTGGGGACTAATAGGAGTAAATACAATAGCATCTGATGAAGGCATTATTCCTTATAGGGAACAGAACCTGTGGTGGGATCAGGGATACTGGATTGACCTCCACAGACATAATTTTTACAGTGGGTTGTGGCCAATTATCGATTCATGGGATTATTGTTTTGAAGGAGCAACTTTATGTAATAAACTCATTTTACAAATCTCTGAATCACCAGTAGAATTTAGCGGCAAAGAAAACATGATAGGTGAACTAAAAATATTACGTGCCTGGTTTTTCTACAATGCCATCGACCTCTGGGGGGACGTTCCTATGGTAACGGATTTTACGGATCTGTCTCTTCCTGGTAAAACATCAAGAACTGAGGTCTTTAATTTTATCGTACAAGAAATAAACGATAATATTTCTGGCCTGGATGATTATTCTACTTCAGAAAACTATGGAAGACTCAACAAAGCTGCAGCATACACACTATTAGCAAAGCTATATCTAAATTCAGAAGAGTGGACAGGAACAGCTCGTTGGGAAGAAGCAAAACAGGCATGTGATGCTGTCATTAGTATGAATCATTACATTTTAGAGCCTGATTACTTTAGCAATTTCAGTCCAACAAATGAGAATTCCGGTGAAAATATTTGGGTTGTTCCATTTGATAATGTAGTAACTACCGGATGGGGGAATTCTTTTATGATGATGAATTTCAGCCTGCACAGTTTAAGTACAGCAACTTTTGGGTTTTCAGGTTTTACCTGGGATGGACTGGCAGCAACAGAAGCACATTATAATTTATATGACGAAAATGATTCACGGATCAATTCCTGGTTAGAAGGCCCTCAATATTCGATGAGCGGAGAACCTCTTTGGATTACAGCAGGCAGGCAATTAACTTATCGCCCATATATTCATAACCTTTATGAGCCAACCGATCCAGCTCTGCTTGATGATGGCGTCAGGGTTCAAAAGTGGATGTATGAAGCAGGAAATTTAAGCTGGCCCCGCGGAATGAGTAATGACTGGTCAATCTTTAGATATGCAGATATTCTCCTGATGAAAGCAGAAGCTTTAATGAGAGCCAATGGAGGGATGGCAACACAAGTAGCTGTTGAATTGGTTAACATGGTTAGAGAAAGAGCATTTGGCAACTCAGACTCCAACTATTCAATGGATTCACTGAGTCTTGAGGAATTATTAAAAGAACGTTCGAGAGAATTAGCCTTTGAAGGACATCGCCGAAATGATCAGATCAGGTTTGGAACATGGTCAAATACATGGAAATTTAAAGATGCTGGTGATTCTCACTTAAAGCTCTATCCAATACCGTTTACAGCACTTAATGCTAATCCAAACTTATCGCAGAATCCAGGATATAACTAAACAATAACAACGTATAAATAAACACATTCGTTCTAGTAATATAGTTAGTTTTAAGGGCAAGACCCCAGGAGCAGAATTTCTGATTCCGGGGTCAAAACCCCTCCAATTTCAGAAATCAGATTATCAACAATAAAAATTTAAAAAAATGAAAAATAGCCGAATATTAGTTTTACTTATTTTTTTCCTAAGTGTCTCAATAATTTCTTGCGGAGTAAGTAATAAGCCTGTGAAAAAGGTTAAAATGACCAAGAAAGAGTTATTAAACAAAGTTAAAGGAGGCTGGGCCGGACAAGTAATTGGAGTAACTTATGGTGGCCCTACAGAATTTAGGTATTTGCAAAAAATGATCCCTGATACGGTTACACTAAGGTGGGATAATGATTTGCCCAAATTCTTCTATGATACATTTCCCGGATTATACGATGATATTTACATGGATCTGACTTTTGTTGAAGTATTTGAAAAAGAAGGCCTGGATGCTCCGGCCAGTTCCCATGCAAAAGCCTTTGCATATGCTGACTATATGCTTTGGCATGCGAATCAGGCTGCTCGCTACAATATCCTCAACGGGATTATGCCACCGGAATCAGGACATTGGAAATACAACATGCACGCAGATGATATTGACTTCCAGATTGAGGCTGACTTTGCAGGTCTTATGTCACCTGGAATGATAAATACCTCAGCAGAAATTTGTGATAAGATTGGTCATATTATGAATTATGGTGATGGTTATTATGGAGGGGTATATGTAGCTGCCATGTATGCTCTTGCTTTTGTTTCTGACGACATCAATTATGTTGTTAATGAGGCGTTGAAAGTGATACCACAGGAAAGTAACTACTACAAGTGTATGCAAGATGTCATTAGTTTCCATAAGAAATATCCCAATGACTGGAAAAAAGCCTGGCAGGCCATTGAAGATTCTGAATGGTCCATTGACTTGCATTGCCCGGATGGAATTGCTTCACCATTCAATATCGATGCAACAATAAATTCAGCATATGTACTTCTTGGATTGCTTTATGGGCAAGGAGACTTAAAAGTTACCATGGACGTTTCAACCAGAGCCGGTCAGGATTCAGACTGTAACCCGGCAACTGCTGCCGGAATACTTTGCACCATGATGGGATACGACAAAATATCTGCCTATTGGCTGGATCCTCTAAAACCTATAGCTGACCGAGACTTCCAATACACAACAATTTCACTGAACGAAGTATATGATTTGGGATATAAACATGCGCTTCAGGTAATTGAAAAAAACGGAGGGAAAGTTAATGATGAAACTGTCGAGATAAAAGTCCAGTCGCCAAAAGCGGTTCCTCTTGAAATCGCTTTTCCAAACATCTATCCGGCAAAATTAACCCAGTCAACTCCTCCTAAACAAGGTATGTGGGGACAATGGAAGATGCTTCACACATTAAAAACAACAGAGCCACTTGACATTGATTTTAAAGGTGTTGGCTTGGTTGTAAAAGGAGGCGTCACTGGAAAAGAACTGGACAAAGCTTATGTTGCAGAGCTGGAAGTAAGTATTGATGGAAAAGTTGACAGAGTAGTTAAACTTCCTGTCGATTACAGAAAAAGATCTGCAGAACTCTACTGGAACGTAACAATTCCCTCAGGAAACCATACAGCCACACTTAGATGGTTAAATCCAGTTGATGGAGGAGAAATTGGAGTACGGGGATATATAGAGTTTACCAATAAAAAAGTAGAAATCGAAGTACAGAACCTTTAATAACAGAGCTAAATCCTTAGCATGATTATTAAGCCAAAACCTCAAAGCTTTCTAACATGCTAAGGATAACCAGATTGTTCGTTCGTGAAACGATTCTGATTTTTTGGACAAACAAGAGGCTATAACAAAAAACAAAAATCATTATGAGTAAGAATATACTGGTGATTGGAAGCACAAATATGGACATGGTAGTCAAAGTACCTTACTTCCCAAAGCCTGGCGAGACAATAATGGGTGGAGATTTTTTCATGAATCAAGGGGGAAAAGGAGCCAACCAGGCCGTAACTGTTTCCAGACTGAATGGGAATATTGAATTCATTTGCAAAACCGGAAATGATTCAATAAGCTCCCAAATGAAAGATTTATTTATCGCTGAAGGGATAAGTGAAAAATGGATTCTAAAAGACAATAACAAACCTTCGGGAGTTGCGATTATTATGGTTGATAAAAATGCAGAAAACAGCATTGTTGTTGCTCCGGGAGCAAATAGCAACTTAAGCCCCAAAGATATTGAGAACTCATTAGAGGCAATTCGCAAAGCCGATTATATTCTCATTCAGCTTGAAATACCTATTGAAACAGTAGAATACGTAGTAAAAATCGCATCCCACTTTAGAAAAAAGGTCATATTGAATCCAGCACCAATGGCCAGTTTATCTGATGAAATATTAAAAGAGATCTATTTAATTACACCTAACCGTATCGAAGCCGAAACATTAGCAGAAATGAATATTGTTGATGGGGAATCGCTGATAAAAGTGGCCAAAGCCATTTATAACAAAGGAGTAGAAAATATAATTATTACACTGGGTTCTGATGGGGCATTAGTTTATAACGGAGACTTTAAAATGATTCCGGCAATAAAGACAGACCCGGTAGATACCACCGGCGCAGGTGATGTCTTTAACGGAGCTTTGACAGTTGCATTAGCAGAAGGATTAGATCTCTTTTCGGCTGTTAAATTTGCTAACAGGGCTTCAGCAATCTCAATTACCAGAAGAGGGGCAATACTTTCTATTCCATACAGGAATGAACTTACAGAATTTATTTCAACAAACAATAAATAGAAATCAACTTAACTAAGAACCGTAAAATATTTTTATCATGTTTATTGTAAATAATTATTTCTCAGCTATCGTCTTTTGCTTTATCACTATGCTGTGTTGGGGTTCCTGGGGAAATACTCAAAAGTTAGCCGGCAAAACCTGGCGCTACGAGTTATTTTATTGGGATTATGTTTTAGGAGTTTTGTTAGTTTCTCTCCTATTTGCTTTTACAATGGGAAGCATTGGTGAAGAAGGTCGAAGTTTTCTTGAAGACCTCGGACAAGCCAGCCCAAAAAACATTGGCAGTGCCTTTTTGGGTGGTATTGTTTTTAATGCCGCAAATATTCTCTTATCTGCAGCGATTGCAGTTGCCGGATTATCAGTCGCCTTTCCAATTGGAATTGGCTTAGCACTTGTTTTAGGTGTTATCATCAATTACATCGGTTCCCAGAAAGGAGATCCCATATACCTGTTTCTGGGCGTTGCCCTGGTAACAGTTGCCATAATCATAAACGCACTGGCCTATAGAAGGACATCTTCCGGAGGAGGACAAAAGGTAAGCACTAAAGGAATTTTAATTTCGATCTCAGCAGGTTTACTTATGTCATTTTTCTACCGCTTTATAGCGGCCTCTATGGATCTGGACAATTTTATTTCACCTGCAGCAGGTAAAATGACCCCTTACACTGCTTTTGTAATATTTGCAACAGGGATACTCATTAGCAACTTTTTATTTAATACAGTTCTAATGAGAAAACCCATAAGTGGTCCTCCTACGAATTACCGCGAATATTTTAATGGCAAATTTTCGATTCATACCGTAGGAATTTTGGGAGGTATCATTTGGGGTATTGGAAACTGTTTAAACCTAATTGCAGCCGGAAAAGCAGGGGCAGCTATTTCTTATGGACTGGGACAAGGAGCCACCTTGGTTGCAGCGCTTTGGGGTGTTTTTATCTGGAAAGAATTTAAAAACGCTCCAGCAGGAACCAATACTCGCCTGGGTCTTATGTTTATACTCTTTATTCTAGGTATTATTTCAATTATATATGCTGGCCAATGAAAACTTATCTATTCAGCTCAATTCTTTTTGTCTATTGTTATCCGATCAATAATTGAATATTAAAATTTGTTTTCATGTTTATTACAAACTTCATTTTAGGTAAGCCCCAATGTTTAAGTAAGTCAAATAACAACTTTAAGAAGATTCTTCTTTCTGTTGTAATTGCTTTTAGTGCTTTATTGTTTTCAATTGTTTCTATGGCAGATGCAACAGAGAGCAAAACAACGGAAAGGCGCATTCCGCTCTCTGAGTATCGTGATAAAATGAAGGCTGGATGGATTGGGCAAATGGTAGGAGTAGGCTGGGGCGCTCCTACCGAATTTGCCTTTAATGGTGTAACCATCCCTGAGGATAAAGTTCCTGAATGGTCTCCGGAACTGGTTAATGTCTTTAACCAGGATGACATGTATGTTGAAATGACATTCCTGAGAACAATGGAAGAATACGGAATTGATGTATCTGTGAAGCAGGCTGGAATTGACTTTGCCAATAGCTCATATCTGCTTTGGGTAGCCAACCGCGTTGGAAGGGAAAACCTGAGAAAGGGCATTGCCCCTCCAAATTCAGGGCATCCTAAATACAACCAGAATGCTGACGCTATTGATTACCAGATCGAAGCCGACTATTCGGGCCTTATTGCTCCCGGCTTACCCAATGTAGCCATTGCCCTCGGTAATAAATTTGGAAGGATCATGAACTACGGTGATGGATTGTATGGAGGCCAGTTCGTAGGTGCTATGTATGCTGAAGCCTTTTTTGAAAACGATCCCCTAAAGCTAGTGGAAGCGGGCTTAAAGTACATTCCTGAAAAAAGCCAGTACGCCGAAGCTATAAGGGATGTAATAGCATGGTATCATAAATATCCCAATGACTGGGAAAAGACCTGGAACCTAATTAATGATAAATACCATAAAAATCCGGAATACAGAAAGTTTACATCTTCTTTTAACGGCGAACAAAACATTGATGCCAAACTAAACGGAGCTTTTATCGTAATGGGTTTACTATATGGAGAAGGTGATCCTGATAAAACAGTAATTATCTCGATGCGTTGTGGACAGGATTCTGATTGTAATCCATCCAACGCTGAGGGGATTTTATTCACCACCATGGGGCTAAACAAAATCCCTCAACGATTCATATCAGATCTGGATTACAATACCAAATTTAGTTTTACTGATTATAGTTTTCCCGAATTAATCGATGTTTGTGAAAAGCTGGCTTTACAATTTATCACCCGCGAAGGCGGAAAAATAGAAAAAGATAGCACCGGACAGGAAATACTTGTAATTCCTGTACAAAGACCAAACCCGGAAAAACTGGAGCAGAGCTGGGCTCCGAAAGAACCCGAACAGGTAGAATTTACCAAATCTGAGTTGGCACAAATCAAAGGATCAAAGCTATACACCTGGTCACTGGTATTACTGGTTATCGTATCACTACTAATCTTTAAACGAAACCATAAGCTTAAAACAGCAACCATACTGCTTCCCTGGGCGGTAACTTACTTTCTACTTGAGTTATGCAAGTCGGTCATTCCCCCTGATTTATTAAGTACAGTTAACATTATTATTATTTTTCAGGTAATTACAACCATCATAACTCTATTACTGATCTTTTCTTATGATCGAAGAAAGCCAGGATATATCGTATTATTATTATCTATCCTCATCATCCTTGCAACAAGTCTTGTCGGTGCAATTGGAGCAACAGAAGGTAGATATGTTGCGTCCACAAAAATTGGTTTAATTGGTATTCTTCTCGAATCATCGGTTTGGTTTCTGGGTACATTAGTAACCATTCTTATCGTTAGGAATAACTACAATCGTATAATCTTTAACGTAACATATTTCATCTCACTTTTTGTTTTCCAGGCTATTGGGATTTACATCATAACCCTTGCCATGGCAAACGTAAATGGCCCATGGTCTGATCTGATTGGCAATTTCAGTGTTGTTCTGATTGGAGGTTTAAGCATAAGCATACTACTCTACTTGCTATCCATTCCTTTCCTCATCTTAATAAGGTATGAACACACATATAATCAACGAGTCTCTTTTATACTAAGAAATAAGGATTAAAACATTTATTAAAATCTATCACAATGAAATATTTTATTTTACTAATTGCTCTATTACCCTTCTTTTCATTTGCTCAGGAACACACTAAAATTATTGCATCGAAAGATGTGGCTATTGTTGAAACTGAAAGTGGTAAAGTAAGAGGATATATTGAAGATGACATTTTTACCTACAAGGGAATACCATATGCCTACGCGGAAAGATTTATGAAACCTGGCCCAGCCAAAGCCTGGAAGGATGTAAGGTTTATGGGATATTACGGAGCTACTGCCCCCCTTGATTTAGAAGCGATAAAAGCAAGGGGGAATGGTGCCGCAATGTTTGCTATGAAGAACGACTGGGGATATCCACACGAAGATTGCCAATCACTGAATATTTGGACACCAGGCATTAATGACAATAAAAAACGCCCGGTAATCTTATGGATTCATGGTGGTGGTTATGAGTATGGTTCATCCCACGAACTTCCGTTTTACGATGGAAAAAATCTTAGCAAAAAAGGTGATATAGTTTATGTTTCAGTTAACCATAGACTTAATATCCTTGGTTTTCTGGATTTATCTCAATATGGAGAGAAATACAAGTATTCACCCAATGTTGGTTTGCTTGATTTGGTAGCGTCTTTAAAGTGGGTGAAAAGAAACATTGCAAACTTTGGTGGTGATCCGGATAATATCACAGTATTTGGACAGTCAGGTGGTGGTGGTAAAATTACTGCTTTATTAAATTCGCCGGTCGCTGATGGATTATTTCAGAAAGCCATCGTTATGAGCGGAAGTTTTGCGGAGAAATACCAGGATCCCAAAGTGGCTCAAAAAGTATCAGCAAAGATTTTAAAAGAATTAAAAATTAAAATATCTAATATTGATGAGATCCAAAAAGTTCCATATGATGTGTTGTTACGTGCCGGGAAAAATGTCCTGGCTTCTTTGATGAAAGAAGCGAAAGCAAACGGAGAAATGTTTCCAAGATTAGGATGGGGACCAGTAGCTGATGACTACTTCCTGCCATATCCCATGTTTGGGAAAGAAGTTCTCAAACAGGTGGAAGACGTAAATATCATGATTGGCACCACCAAAACAGAATTTGCAGTTATGGCAGCAATGATGACCGGAGAAGATATGGAAGCAACAGAAGCAGCTATTAAAATGCGCTATAAAGATAAGGCCGATGCTTATATGAAAGCTGTAAAAAAGGCTTATCCGGATACGGAAAAGGCATCGGACTATATGGCACTCGATTTCATGTTCAGGCCCGGTGCAATTAGAGATGCAAATAAATTGGTAAAAGGAGGCCATAAAAACACGTACATGTACGTATTCACCTGGGAGTCGCCAATAAATGATGGAAGTTTTAAATCCATGCACTGTATGGAATTGCCTTTCGTATTCAATAATATCAGGCTTGGAACAGAAATGACAGGAGGAGGGGAAGAAGCCTGCAAACTGGCCGATATTGTAAGTGGATCATGGATCAATTTTGCCCGCTTTGGAAATCCCAGTGCCAAAGGATTACCGACCTGGCCGGCTTACACAAAAACAGGAGCAACAATGATTCTTGATGTGAAAAGTGAAGTCAAATATCATTTCGATAAAGAACTGATGGAAATTGCGATGCCGGAATTGATATCTTCCTATTAGTTTATTGCACATTTTTTAAATAAAGAAAATTCTTAAAGTTGACTATCCCCGTGGCAAAGCCTCGGGGAATTCTTTAGATTAAACTGTTTATAAAATCAATACATTGATTCTCCCGAACCGAAAAACTTTTATCGATTTTACCCGTTTTTTTTCTCTTAAACTAAGCACACAAACACTTCATAGTCCTGCATAAATCAACATAAAAATCCCACCTGAAAAAAGAATAAACATTGTGATCAATAAGCCTGAAGTACCTTTGACCTGCCGGAATTCTTTCCAAATAAAAACACCCCAAAGTGCAGCCACCAACGTTGCCCCCTGGCCTAAGCCATAAGAAATGGCAAAACCTGCTTTTCCGGAAGCAATGATACTAAAGGACATACCGATACACCAAATTATCCCTCCCAACAAACCTGAAAAGTGTTCTTTCAACTTTCCATAACGATAATTCTTAAATGTCACGGGGTTACCTTCAACAGGCCGTTTCATTAATATTGTATTAAAAATGAAGTTGCTTAAAAGAATACCCACCGAGAAAATGACAACTGCAGAATATGGCGTTAGTAAACCGGCCTCGGGAGCTATCAGGTCTGAAGCCATTGACTTCGCAACAAAACGATAGAACAAAGCCATTAGTATACCTCCGAATACTGCCAGTAAAATACCTTTCGAAGGAACTTTTTTGTTTTGATCAGCCTTCTTTTTATAAGCAAATGCATTAAAAATTATCGCCAGGGTAATCAATATTACCCCCGGAAACAAAAATAATGCATTGCCTTGTGGAACTGCCAGGTAATTGATCAAAACCCCAAAAACAAGGGCGATGCCAATCCCGATGGGAAAAGCAACAGACATTCCTGCAATGGCAATGGCAGCTACTACCAATATATTGGCAGCATTGAATATGACACCTCCGAAAAAAGCATTAGCCAAACTATGGGCCTCTGCCTGTTTTATATCTTGCAAGAATGAACGTCCCTCATCCCCAAAACTGCCCAAAGTAAATGCAAACAGCAAAGAAGTTATAACAATGCCCATCACATAATCCCAATAAAAAAGTTCAAACCTCCATGTTTTTTCGACCATTTTTTGGGTGTTTGCCCATGATCCCCAGCATAACATGGTAATAAAGCAAAGAAAAACTGCGAATGGATAACTGGAAATAATATACATCTTTTAATTTTTTTTACGATTGTCTGGGTAAAATTTGTTAATCCACTACGTGGAATAATTTACTTCGTATTTACCTTGTTTTACAGTACTTTATCTCCTACGGAGAATTTCCGCGTAGCGGATAAAGTATTGTAAAAATGTTGATCCCCTTATCAACCTATACCCCGTAGGGCTTAGACTAACAAAGAAGTATAGCGGTTTCAATCTATTTTACCCGGACAACAATGATTTTTTGTATTTGAAATTTACTTTTGCCCTTTGCCCAAAAATCAATCGAAATATTAGATTTCATGCCGATAAGGAATGGATGACTGGGCTCCTGTTCTTGTAACAGAAACAGAGGCAGCTTTACAGGCAAAACCAACAGCTTCCTGTAATGATTTACCTTCAGAGAAGGCTACAGCTAAGGCACCATTAAATGTGTCCCCTGCTGCTGTAGTGTCAATTGCAGTTACATCAGGGGAAGTGATGTTGCCCCTGAACCCATCGCTTAAAACAAAAGCCCCTGCCTTGCCCATGGTAATAATAACAACCTTTACCCCATATCCTTTCAATCGTTTTGCCGCCTGGTAAGCATCATCAAAGTTACAGATGCGGACACCTGTTAATATCTCTGCTTCGGTTTCATTGGGTGTGACCGTATGGATACCTTTCCAAAGGGTATTCGGGATTTTTGTAGCAGGGGCCGGGTTAAAAACAACCCTTTTATTGGTTTTTACAGCCAGCTCAACCACATAAAGAACTGTTTCAAGTGGAATTTCCAGTTGCAAGAGGATAATTCCAAAATCATCCAGTTTTTGAATCCCAAGATCAATATCCCTTTTAGATAAAGTGCTGTTAGCCCCGGGGGAAACAACAATCGAGTTCTCCCCGTTTTCATCAACGGTAATTAAAGCAACACCACTTGGGTTTTGGTCATCAATGCAAACCGGATCTGTATTGATCCCATCATTCTTTAATGCTTCTAATGCTTGTTCCCCAAAAATATCATTCCCTATTTTTCCAAGGAAAGAAACCCGTCCCCCAAGCCTGGAGGCAGCTACTGCCTGGTTCGCCCCTTTTCCCCCGGGGTTCATAAAAAAAAGTCCCCCCATCACTGTCATTCCCGGGGATGGAATTCGTTTTGCTTTAACTACCATGTCGGTGTTAGAGCTGCCAATGACCAATATGTCTTTTGTTTTCATTTTCTTTATTTAACCGGGGTTCGACTTAAAATATTATCAGAATTCCCCTCGTTTGTATATTTACCTTCGGATGAATAATAAAGAAGGTCATTTACCAGCAATTGGGTTCCTGCTTTAACATCCTTCAGGCTTATCGAAACATGGTGTTCCCCCTGGGCAAGCTGATATTTCCAGGCAATATCATGTCTTCGGAGAAAGGGGTCTGTGGGCATCAAAATGGTGTCTGCAGGCATATCATCTACTTTTACCCATATTTCAATTTCGGGCTTTACCTTTATACCCTGATTTACAGATGCATATCCCCTTAATACAAAACCATTCCCAGTGAATACCAGGTTTAAACGTTGCTTTTTTTCATTTAATTTTTCGTTGACCTTTATTTTCCCGGAAGGGAAATGTCCTTTAAAAGCGACTTCAAGGGGAATGGTTTCGATTTCTTCAAAGGGTATTGTCACTTCATCGAATGAAACACTTCCCCCGTTTTTCTCAATCATTGATAACGCATGTTTATAACTTAAATCACAGGCATCATTCAGTGACATTTCGGTATATTTAAAGTTCATGTCTTCTACAGGAATAAGCGGTTTTTTCCAGGGTTCCGGAATTTGTTGATACCCCAAAATAGTTCCTAAAATCCCTCCTGCGGTAGCCGGGTTACAATCAGAGTCCTGGCCACATCTTGTCGCAATTTCTATCGTTTTCCCAAAATCTTTTTGCCCGTACAACAAACCGATGAGTACGTAGGCTGCATTTATTTTTGCATCAATATTAAATGCCGCGAATACACCATCCGGACAGCCAATATCTGATGACCAATTTAGCTGGACATTAAACCAGGTTTGTTTCCAATCATCCGGATAAAGCCTGTACCATTTGATAACGTCTGCCATACATTTGTAAAAATCCGATTCGCCCGGGATTACCTGAAGTGCTTCGGTAACCACTTTTTCTACATCATCATATATAAAAGCCAATGAATACATCGCAGCAACATATACCCCGCCATAATAACCATCGCCATAGTTCATAATGTGCCCAACCTTATCGCATATACGTGCAGCAGCATTAACCATGCCGGGACTCATTAAGCCTGCAAAGTCAGCTTCAATCTGAAAGTCGATATCATCTGCATGCGGGTTGTTCAGCCAGTGACCCGATTCGGGGGGCATGATGCCATGCATAATATTGTAACGGGCTACCTGGTTGGCATGCCAAAGGGGATATTCTGCATACGCAAAAGCTTTTGCATGTAACTCTGCAGGGGCATCAATTCCATATTTTTCAATAACATCAACAAAGGTTAAGTCCATGTAAATATCATCATATAAGCCAGGCTCATTCTCAAACCACCATAAACATTGATTTTCACTCCAGGGGATTTCCTGGTAGTCCTGGATCATGGTGCCATTGAATTTGAATTCAGTTGGTCCACCATAAGTTACCCCGATTGTTTGTCCTGCCCAACCCCCTTTAATTTTATCAAATAATTGATACTTATTCAGAATAAAAGATTGTTCTTCAGTGGTTGTTTTCTTAACCGGATATTTATCTGTACATGAGCAAAAAAGTACAGTCACAAGAAAAATAATTACGCTGTTTAGTGATTTATTCATAATTGTAATGTTAATCAATGTCTGTTACTGAAGACAAAATAACAGCAACAGACATTGAAGTATGTATTGGATTAAATTACCAGTTCGGGTTTTGTACCAGGTTTTCATTTAAAATTAGCTCATCTGCCGGTAAAGGCCAAAGATAATCACGGTCTTTGTTAAACTCTTTGATAATACCCGCTTCAACAGTAACCAACTGGTTATTTTCATCAACATAAGTCATTCCCAAAACCTTACCGGGAATCACGTTTTCAGAAACTTTCCACCTGCGGATATCAAAATACCGGAGCCCTTCAAAGCATAGTTCTACCAGCCTTTCATTTCTCACCATATCACGTAGCTCATTTTGGTCCCTCATTGATAACGGATATGCCGGCATGTTAACGTCTGCCCGGGCCCTTACCTGATTAATGGCCTCAATCACAGAATCATCAATATCATTGGCTTCAATTTTTGCTTCAGCATACATTAATAAAACATCAGCATACCTCATATGTACCAGGTTAATCCCGCTGGTTGCCAAATCAGCTTGTAAATCTTCTGCCGTAAAATATTTCCGTTGGTAAAACCCGGTGCGGGTGTGAGCCTCACTATTATCATCAACGGCGTCACCGGTTGTACTCCCGGGATAAGAATCCAGAATAGAACCATCGGGAAACATATCACCCGGAAGGAAAATGGCATACCTTAACCTTGGATCACGGTTTTCGTAAGGATTAAACGGATCGAAACCACTGTCGCCATCAGAAATTGACTTCCCGTTGGTCATTTGGAAAGCATCAACGGCAATATGGGTAGGTACCGTATTATTTGCAGTTGGCCTGAGGCTGTTCGGACTAATATTTAAAGCCAGCCTGTGAGAGCCAAGGTTCCTTTCAAATTGTTGTTCGAAAATGACTTCGCTGTTACTTTCCGCAGCATAGGTATAGAAATTTTCATAGGAAGGGTATAAGCTATATTTTCCCAAGTCCATTACTGCTTTTGCTGCTTCTGCTGCTTTTGCCCAACGACCGGCATATAGCATTGCCCTTGCTTTTAAACCAAGGGCTGCCCCTTTTGTGATCCGCCCACTTGTACTCTGGTCAACTGGTAAAAGGTTTGCAGCTTGTGTTAAATCCAGCTCAATAAAATCCCAGATTTGTTCGACAGGTGTTCTGCTTACCGAATAACTTTCTGATAAAGGCAGGGATTCGACAATTAAAGGAACATCGCCAAACAACATCGCCAAACGGATATAGAACCATGAACGCAAAACCATTACTTCCCCGGTAAGTGAATTAATCAGGGTGGTGTTATCTGTTTCTATCCGGTCAATATTTGCTAAAAAAGTATTTGACGCCTGTACCCCTTTGTAAAGGTTTTCCCAATCCACTTTTATTCTCCCGTCTGTAGGGTCATGTAAATTTTTTGCAATTGTAGCTTCGCTCCTCCAGTCAAGGGTTACACAAGCAATATCAGACATGCCGTCCCACATTAAATAGTCCCAGCTGGTGGGCAACATGCCATAGATTGCATTAGCTGCAAATGTTGCATCCCTTTCGGTTTGCCAGAATATTTCTTCAGATATCCTGTCTTCAGGAATAGTATTCAGGAGATCATCATCGCAACTTATTGAAAATAAGCTGGAAATCAATACGATTAATAATAACTTATATATTTTCATTGTATTTGCTTTAAAAATTAGAAATTAACATGAACACCAATCGTTGTAGTGGATACCTGCGGATAATTATATTCTGCCGCTCTTTGATGCGATTCAGGGTCCAAATCAAAATCCCTGTAAATTTTTGAAATAGTGAACAGGTTGGTTGTTGAGACGTACAGATTTAAATTATTTAATCCCAATTTATTCGTTATTCTTTTGGGAACATCGTATGCTAATTTTACATTCTTTAAGCGGAAGTAGTCCCCTTTTCTTACAATTCCATCATACAAATCTGTATTTCGTGTAGTAAATTTGTACGGACGCGGAAACTCTGCACCTGTATTTTCAGGGGTCCAATAATTATCGGTAAACACTTTGTGGGTAAAACCACTCCAGTTCCCCATTTCGATAAGGGCCCCCTCCAGTGCAGTATATATTCCTGCTACTCCCTGGAACATCAGGTTTAAAGTAAAATCCTTATACTTTAAATCGACATTCGAACTATAGGAAACTTTAGGGAAATTTGAACCATCTAAAACGACTTTATCATCATCTGTAATCTTCTTATCCCCATTTGTATCAACATATTTCAAATCCCCGGGAGCCGTATTGGACCATCTAACCGGAGAGTTTTGAATTTCTTCTTCGGTTTGAAAAATCCCATCCGTTAAAAAACCTCTGTAAGAATTGAAGGCGTGCCCTTCTTTTTGAATGAAACTACCTTGCAAATAAGGACCTGTATTGGCCAGATCAACAATTTCGTTTTCCAGAAAATTGGCAGTGGCACTGATATTTAAACCGAATTCACCAATGGTATGTTTAGTACTGGCTAAAATTTCCCAACCTTTATTATCCATTACACCTGCATTCTGTGCTGTTGGATTTAGCCCATTCACGGAAGGGATTGGTAATGTTAACAAAATATCTGATGTTCTTTTGTGGTAATAATCAACGCTTAACTGATATTTGTTATTCAGGAAACCAAAATCTAACCCAACATTTGTCTGTGTTGTGGTTTCCCACGATAAATTATCACTCACTGCCGTGGTTTGTGCATAACCTGTAGCTTGCTCTTCCCCAAGGACCACATTAATTTTATCATAAGTAGGAATATAAGTGTACAGACCTACCTGCTGGTTTCCCACTTGCCCCCACGATGCCCTAAGCTTCAGTTCATTGACAACATTTTTTGCTGAACGCCAGAAACCCTCTTCAGAAATACGCCAGCCCCCTGAAAAGGATGGAAATACTCCATACCGGTCACCATCGGCAAACCGGGAAGAACCATCATACCTCAAATTGGCCTCCAGAAGATACTTGTTTTTAAAATCATAATTTATTCTTCCAAAATAGGACCTTAATGAATATTCTGACAATTCACCGGTAGCCCTTTGCCTTCCATCATTTGTTCCCTGGCTCAATTCCCTGATATCGTTGTTATAAAAACCATGCCGTTCCCCACGAAGGCTATTAAAATCATGTTTGATTTGTTGATAGCCAAGAAGTACGTTTATATGGTGTTTTTGATCAAAAACTTTTTGATAGTTGGCTAAATAATCAATCGTTGTTTTAGTGAAAAATTGATTTTCGAGAACCAGGTTATTGAAAAAGTTTCTCTTCAGTACCCTGTCCGGATCGTCAATACTCCTCACTTCGTACTGCTGATTATAATTCTCCAACTTAAACGAACTGTAATTATAAGCATATTGTGCACTAAGGTTTAACCCTTCAATAATTTCATATTCTGCTTTAAAAATACCTGTTATATCTTTATGGTTCCTGGATGACGGGCCAAACAAATCGGCAGCCACCAATGGACTCTGTGCACTACTTGTTAGACCATAACTTCCATCCGGGTAACGCGGTACTCCCCACTGGCTACCTTGAAAAGTCCGGTATATTACACCTCCCCAGCCAGTTAGCCACAATGGCCTGCGTGTATCCATCTGCCTGTACTTTAAGTTAGCAGACAACTTGATTTTATCGGTAAGGTTGTAGTTTGTAAAAGACCTTAATTCATATTGTTTAACCCCGGTATTTATAACAACACCGTCCTCATCTTTATACCGAAAACTTAACCGGGTCTGAATGGTATTCGATCCTCCTTCAAGAGATAATGAATGGTTCCATGTAGGTGCATCCCTGTAAACATGGTCCTGCCACACATTGGGCAATGGGTATTTTAACCTGTCTGTTGCATTTACATATTCATTGATGTATTCTTCAGAATACGGGGCATCCCTGCCTGAATTTATATATGCATCATTCTGCAATCTCATGTAAGGTTCAAGTTCCATATGCTGGAACTTATTATTTTGCCTGACAAGGCTGTAGTAACCATGATATGAAACTTTAACATCACCCCGGTTTGGGCGTTTCGTTGTAATAAGAACAACACCATTGGCAGCCCTGGAACCATAAATCGCTGTTGAACTGGCATCCTTAAGAATTGAAATGCTTTCTATGTCGTCCGGGTTTATGGCACCGAAGCCATTATTGCCTTCTACTGTTTCCAGCTCAACACCATCAACAATCACCAATGGATCATTATTATTGATCGAAGTAATTCCACGGATCCTCAATGTGATGTTATTTTGTCCGGGGGCCCCACCCCGGTCAAGGATAGTAAGGCCTGCTACCTGTCCCTGCAAAATTTTCCGTACATCACTGACATTGGTTTTCGATAATGTTTCATTATCAACTGCACTTACCGCACTGGTCAAACTGACTTTTTTCTGAACACCATATCCAACAGCAACCACTTCTTCAATGCCAATGGCATCTTCTTCCATCACTAAATCAATGGTTGTTTTTCCTGATACTGGAATTTCCTGTGTCTTCATCCCTACAAATGAAAATACCAGGATAGCATCACCCGACACATTGTCAAGCTTAAACTTCCCATCAAAATCAGTAATAGTACCTGTTGTGGTTCCCTTTATTACAATGGATACACCAGGAAGAGGTGCACCGGACGAGTCGGTTACTTCACCCGATACATCCAATTGTTGCTCTTGTAAAAAAGTACGATTGAATAAATTGGGATTTTTAACCATTATTTGATCCCTAACAACAGTTAACGAAAGCCCTGTTTGCTCACTTACAAGAATTAGTATATCCTCGACAGACATACTTTTGCTTCTTAATGTTACAACTTCATTAAGGTTTAACACGTCGTCACTGTAAAAAAACGTCAGATCTGTTTGCTTTTCAATCTCAGCTATAACCTCTTTGATCGTCGCCTGATTGAAATTCACTTCCAATCGGGTTTGCTGCGAATACACACTTGCCGAAAGCTGTATGGCAAAAAGCAACAGGAAAAAGACTGTAAATTTCATCATCAATACCAGTTTTGTGAGACGATTCCTAAACGGGAATCCCCTCATTTCACATTTTTTTTTCATAAATTTGAAATGTTTAATTAGTTACTTTTTAGTAATTAAATGGATACCAAGCGGGAAATGATGCCACATTTTCCGCTTTTTACGATCACATCATCTGATCGTAATTACATCTTTTGTTTCATTTATTTCTATTTTAAATTTAACAGGTGAAGTTTCTCTTATCAGTTCCAATACTTCTTCGAGAGTCTCATATGATTTGAATTGCCCAGTATATTTGATCACTTTAAGTTTCTCATTTGCAATTACAATCTTCACATTAAATTTCCGTTCCAATACTTTTTGTATCTCTTCCAAATTCAAATTGTCGATTATGATTATGCCTTCTCCCCAAAGAAATGACCTTTCCAGCTTAGCTTTTACAATACCTGACTTATGTGTTTTTGTATTGAAAATGTATTTTTCGCCCGGTCTTATTTTGAATTTCTTTCCAGAATTTGTTATTGCTACTTCACCCGAGTGTAATGTCAGGGTATTTTCTAAATCCTCGGAGTATGTCTTCAAATTAAATGATGTCCCGAGAACCTGTACATTAAAACCGGGGGCCTTGATAATAAATGGGTTAGTTTCATCCTTTGTCACTTCGAAAAATGCTTCACCTGTAAGAGAGACAAGCCGATTCTTTTCAGAAAAGCTTGCAGGGTAGCTAAATTGAGAACCTGCATTCAGATAGACTACAGTACCATCAGAAAGAACAAGCTGCGCTTTTTCCCCATAAGGAACTATTACTTCATTCATAATAGTACTATAATTGTCCCTCTGTAGGGTTTGGTTTGCAAGAAAACCTGTCATTAAAGCAATGACCACAACCGCAGCAATTTTCAACCAATTCGGTACGATGATTTTCTTATTCTTTTGTTGTGTAGAATAATGGGAGAGTTTTGCTTTCATTCTCATCCAGGCTTGGATTGTTTGCTCTGGATGGGGCTGGACAAATTGATTTTCTTCAATGTATTTTTTAAACTCCTGGTAGTTTTCACCGGATGAATTGATCCAATCCAGTAAGTTTGATTCTTCTGTTTTTGTTAGCTTACCTTTTAAATAAGCATTTAGAAGGTTCTTTTTATTTTGGGCGTTTAAATCCATAATTGATGTCTCTTTAATAGTTATACAACTGAGCCATCAAATACCGCCCCCTAATCTTCAGAAAAACTAATTATGTGAATGAAGGGTTGAAGCTGAATATTCAGGGAAATCCTTGATTTGACCTCTTCCGATTCGGTTGATAGGCTGATTGTGCAAGGTGTTATCAATTAACCCACCCCAATTGA
>JANQII010000049.1 GCA_028282195.1 Prolixibacteraceae bacterium | reverse complement strand
GGATACCCGTTACCGGATAATTGGTCATTGGCAATTGTGTCCCGATGGTTGGGTCCTTGATTTTGGGATTTGGGATTTGTTTTTTGAATATTGCCCCAGTACTTATTCTTTGAAGCTTACAACCTGTTGCTTCAAAAACCCGTTTCCAGTCTCGGTCACAGTCTCCAGTAACCAGAAACCCGCAACCCGAAACTTCCACAAAGAAAGCTGACAGTAACCCACCCTAATTATGAACTGATCCCAGAATCTAATACCTAAAAAGACTTAAACTGATTGAATTTATCGCCGGGTTTATACTCAAGCACTTCAACAGGTTCAATGGTAACTAATGCTCCTTTTTCTGATTTTTTAATTAGCTCATGAACACGTTCTGCAAATTTCCGAAGTAGCTTTTCTTCATCCACTATTTCAATAATAACAGGTAGGTTTCCTGATAAAGCAAACATTTTCATGATATGAATAGAGTGACTGGCTCCAAATGACAAAATTCCACGATAAACTGTAGCCCCGGCAAGACCTGTTTCTCTTGCTTCATGCACAATTTCTTCATACAAAGTCCCCCAGAATTTGAAAATTCAACATCAAAAAGAATAACAGCATAAAATGTTAATTATGCATCCTTATTCCCTCCACACCCCTATCCCCTAAAGGGGCAATCCCGTGCGCCGGGAGTCCCTTTAGGGAATAAAAGGGTGCGTGATGGATTTTTGTTATATAGTAGGTTTGGAGCCAACTTTATCAGATTCAGATATATAGATTTCTAAAACGCTTGCCTTCTTTTTCATCGAAACAACTTGAGTTTATTACTTCAAGTTAAGGTAAGAGAGAGAAAGAAAAATAGGGAATACACAAATTACATTTTATTGACCATAAATTAATCGAATCAAAACAATCCCTAAATAGACAGCGATTAGACCGAAAAAGACACTTAAAAAGATATTGCCAAAAAATTGAAGTAAATTGTTTTCGCTTAGCATAGTCAAATTGTTGTAAGCGAAAGATGAAAAGGTTGTAAATCCACCACAAAAACCTACAGTCAGGAAAATACGCCATTCAGGTGTAAGCAGGTTTCCTCTTTCTGATAAAGCGAACACCAACCCAATAATAAAACATCCAGCTATGTTTGCAGCAAAAGTTCCCCAGGGGAAAGTGCTATGAAGATATTTCTCAACAAGAATTTGTGTCAGGTAACGGGCAACACTTCCCAGAAAGCCACCAGTTCCAACAATTAAAATAGTTTTCAGCATGTATTTTTTAATATCAGGTGAAATGAATACCTTAATCGTCAAAATTACGAAAATAATTGAACCGCCAATGAATACCGTTTTTATCAGGTTAACCCTGATTATCCAATGTCTTTTAGTTGTTACTATTTCACCTGCTCAAAGAAGATCTGACATTGAGCAAGAACTTAATTACTGGATACAAAAACCGGAATTGGAACACAGTAGTATTGGCATTTGTCTTCAGGACGCCGGCACTGGTAAAATTTTAGCACAAACGAATCCGCAACTAAGCCTTGTTCCTGGTTCAATATTAAAACTTGTTACTACAGCAACAGCACTGGAAATGCTTGGCCCTGGTTTTCGATTTGAAACGAAACTGGCCACAAATGGTGAAATAATAAATGGCAACCTACTGGGAGATTTGATGATTGTTGGTGGGGGTGATCCTGTACTTGGTTCTGAATACTTTGAAGAATATTATCTCAAATATCATTTCCTGGATGAATGGATTGATGCACTGAAAGAAAAAAACATCAGGTCCATATCGGGCAAGATTCTGGTCGATGCCTCTATCTATGAAAGCCAAACTGTGCCATCAACCTGGATTTGGGAAGATTTGGGGAATTATTATGGAGCTGGTATCAGTGGCCTTTCGGTATATGATAACATGTACCGTATACATTTAAGTTCACCGTCTGAAGCAGGTATGCCAACCAAAATAAAGAAAATTGACCCGGAAATTCCAAACATTTATTTTGACAACCAGGTGTTGTCTTCAAATATTAATCGCGATCGTGCTTTCGTTTTTGGAAGCCCCAACTCAAACAAACGTATCATAAGAGGAACAATTCCAAAAGGGAAAGCTGATTTTGTTATCAAAGCTTCCATGCCAAACCCATCAAAGCTTATTAAATCGCAATTGGAAGAAAGCTTAGCAAAGAGTGGAATAAAATTGAATTCACGTAAAGAAATAAAACAAGTTGAGCCCTATCTGATTTGCGGAACAAGCTCTCCAAAGCTAATAGATATTATTAAAGTAACTAATTATGAAAGTGTGAACCTGTTTGCGGAACATTTGCTAAAACACCTGTCATTTAAGAAATCAGGAACAGGGTCGACTAAGGAAGGTGTTGGAATTGTTAAACGTTTCTGGAAGTCCAAAGGTATAAACACAGAAGGCTTTTTTATGGAAGACGGAAGTGGCCTTTCCCGTTTTAATGCCATAACTGCAAAGCAAGTAGTTCAAATTCTGAATTACATGAAAAATGAAAGTAAAAACAGCGATTTGTTTTTTGGCAGTATCCCTAAAGTTCCTAACGGGACACTGTACGTTTTCGATCCCAAAAATTTTCCAAATGGTTCTTTGCAAGCCAAGAGCGGAAGCATGACCAGAGTCCGCTGTTATGCAGGTTTACTTAAAACAACTTCGAATAAAGACATTCTTTTCTCGGTTATGCTGAATAATTTCTCTTGCAGCCAATCAAAAGCTATTGACCTGATTGAAGAATTCTTATTAGATATAAGTAAGTTATCAGTTTCTGAATAAAACTAACCGAATGTGAATTCTGGATTAAATAACGTGAGTTTTGGGTTGATCTTAACATTTTGCAAAATAATCATTGCCCCAAGTTACCCCTTAGCGCACTTTCCGATAAAAACTTTGCGCACTC
>JANQII010000243.1 GCA_028282195.1 Prolixibacteraceae bacterium | reverse complement strand
TGGTATTCCCCCCATAAACCAAATGTGGGAATACAGGCTAAAAACAGATGGTTATGATGTGAAAGTAATACAGTGTTGCAATGAAACCCTGAGTTATTTACAGGGTCATAATGTCGATCTGGTTATAGTAGAACTTTATTCCTCAACCCGTAAGGGGCTGAACCTGATTGAAAGTATCAGGGATAAAATCTCACCTACTTTACCCATCCTTTCAATTTTGGAAACCTATGATGAGATGCTCATTGAAGCGATCCATGAGAAAGGATGCCTCGATTACATGGTTATACCGTTTTGGGCAGGTGAGCTTAGTTTCAGGGTCAACCGGCTGTTGTTTTGTGGCTAAGCATTTGGTCTGTGGGAGGATGGTTGGTTCATACTTGTTGTTTCGGATTAAGAATACTGAAGCAATTATTTATCCTGCACAGGCAATCATCATTTCAAACCAGTAAGCTTGAATAAAAAGATCAGCTATAAGTTTATGTATTTGCTTGTATCAATTAAGAATAACTAAATGATATAGAATTGTGGTAATGACAGATGAAAAAATAATATGGGATGAGAACTATTCTGTTTTCAGCCGGAAGATTGATGAACAACATCAAAAGTTGTTTAATCTTATAAATAGTCTGGCCGATCAAAAGGAGGATATGTGTGCTAAAGATTATGCCAGGCTGTTGTCGAAACTAACCGATTATTTAATCGTTCATTTTGAAACTGAAATAGACTACCTTAAAGAAATTGGTTACCCCAAGTTGGCCCAGCATTTAGCTGAGCACCGACGGTTTATCTATGTCATTTCAAATTACAATTTCTGTTATAAAAACTCATCGGTAATTGATGTTCAAAATGTGTACCTCTTTCTTAAAAGATGGCTTATTAACCATGAATTGGGTGCTGATATGGATTACAAGCAATTCCTGCTTAAAAAAATGAATGGAATGTGATTGAATGTGGAAAAAAACCGAACCGTTTAGCACAAGATAATAAGCATTGCAATGAAAAATACTATGGTTGTTTTTGACGATACTATAATAAAAGAACAAGCTTTCGGGTTGTTACAGCCTGTACTTGATAGTTTGGAGGAGGCGTGTTTTATTGTAGACAGAAGTGGGATTGTTATTTTGGCAAACAAAGAAGCCGAAGAATATTTTATAGTATCTAAAGATACCCCTCAATCTATGCATATATCGGGCTTTTTATCCGGACTGGATACGAAGCAGGTAAAGAAATTATTGAACGGTTCAGGAAAAGGATTAAAAAAACACCTTCTGGAAAAAAACTCCCCAATAAAATACTGTAAATACCAATATGCCGAGTTAACGGTTAGCCCGGTAGATGTTCCTGATGGAAAATATCACTTTTTTAAAATAAGGGATCTTGGCTTTTTCAGGCAGATAAAAAAAATTTTAAGGTATAATGAACAAGATTTTGAGACCCTGGTAGAAAAATCATTTGATATTATTATCCGTTTCGATCGTAATTGCAAATGTGTTTATGCCAACGAAACTTTTGAAAAAACAACCGGTTATTCTTGTTTTGATGTGATTGGTTTTACCCCGGAGAAATTCAAATTTACGATCGATATTGATAGCAAATTACTGACAAGATTGTTAAAAAAAGTAGTTGAAACCGGAAAAAAGATTGAATTCGATTTTGATATGGTACATGCAATTAATTGCTTACGTTTATCATTTAAAGTAAAACTTGTTCCTGTATTAAATATGGATAAAACCGTGTTGGAGGTATTACTTATAGGACAGGATATTACGAATATAAAGAAAAAGGAAGAAGAACTGGTTATAGAAAAAAGAAAGGCAGAAGAGAACGCCCGGTTAAAATCGTTTTTTTTGGCGTTGATCAGTCATGAAATCCGCACACCCCTTAATGCCATTGTTGGTTTCTCCAGGTTGATAAAAGATGGGATGACTTATGTAGACGAGGATATTGATTTATTAGATATGATCTACAGCTCTGGGATGAAACTCATTAATATGGTTGAACGGCTTATTGATCTTTCCAAGGTTGAGTCCGGTCAGGTTGATTTGTGTTATTCCTACTTCGATTTGTATGATTTTTTGATTGGGAATTATGAGCCTATAACAGAAATGATGGATAGTAGCAATAAAAATAAAAACATTCAAATAAAGCTGTTAGGACATGAAGAACTGGCAGAAAACAAAATTTCTATTTTTTCCGATCAAAATAGGATTAAGCAAATACTGGAAAGCCTGGTGGAAAATGCAATCAAATTTACCGAAGAAGGTGAGATTGTGATTGGAGTAGAGTTTCAGGAACCAGTTGGGATTATCTTTTATGTGTCTGATACCGGAATTGGGATACCAAAGGAGAAATTTGAGATCATTTTTGAGTCATTTACCCAGGTACAGGATACTTATTCACGAATATATGATGGGATGGGAATTGGACTCTCATCTGCCAGGAAAATTGCCAGGGCTTTGAATGGCGATATTACCTTAAGTTCAGAAAAAGGAAAAGGAAGTACGTTTTATCTATACTTACCCTTAAGAAAAATTGACTCTGAAAATGTAGTTAAAGAAATTGACTAGTTGCGGTACAGGTATGGAAATACCTAATTTAACGTGGAACAACGGGGATTTTTTATAGCAATGTTTCACTTGAATCAAACAGGATGAAAAATTTTAAATTAATTATTGGTTTAGTTTTTTTAATGTTACCAGCGTTAAATTTGTACGGTAACAATACAACTTACCACGTAACCAATTTTGAAAAAAAATGGCTTCAGGAAGAAGCTATCGGCAATAATCCGGTTTTAAAAGAAATTGATTTAACCGATTTTAAATTATTGCCCCGTGAAGAATACCTTCTTGCTGTTGAGTTAAAGGATAGTTTACATCATGTTATTTGTTTCAGGGATGAAGTTGAGATTGTAGATCATTTTAACATTGAAAACGGTTTCATAAAAAGACCCAAAATAAATGATTTAGTTTACCTGTTTGAAAGAAGACAATCGTTAAATACTTGCCAGGCTTCAAGCACTACAGATAAGCTGTACTATATTCTTGTCAAAAACTCCAATTTATACGGTATCCCTTTGGGTGAATACAGACTTGTTAATGCGAATAAATTTGTTAAACAGACAATTTTTGCAAATTTTCTCAATACGCTAACAATTGGGGTTTTCTTATTTCTGTTTATTGTAGTACTCATTTTTTCATATCTAATGAACTTCAGGGCATGGAAAATTTACGCTTTTCACCTGCTGGTTTTTAGTTTTTTTCTGATAGGGAACAGTTTGCTTTTAAATAAGTTGGAATTTATAGCGCTAAACCTGATCGATTTTATGAATTACCTGTCATGGTTACTCTTATTAATTTTTTTAAGTCTGAAAATTGATATCAGGGACAAATCAAGCCGGTATTTTGAAAGCTTTGTTTTTTTCTTCGGGATTTTGGTGATCTTACTGCTGTTTTTGATTTTTGTGAATTCTGAATTATTCCGGTTTGTGAAAAGTTTTACAACCATTGTTTTTGCAACATTATTAATAGTTTATTTTTCAGTCAGGCTCGTTAAAATAAGGGACAGGAGAAGGTTTCTGCTTGCAGGGGCATTAACTTTTTGTATTTACGAACTGTTTACGGCATCAACCCAGCTTTACAGTACGTTTCTTGATCTGGAGAATAACATTGTCCTGCTAATATTTTTTAAAGAAATCATGATAGCCATCTACATCATCAATGAATCAGACTGGCTGATAAACCGTTTTACCAAACAAAATTTTCTCTTTAAAAGCTTAAGGAAATATTACATCAATGAAAAACAGAGCAGTATAAGTTTAAAAACCGAAATGTCGGAAACGGAGGAAAAGTTGGTTCAAAACTCCTTGCTCCATGATAAAAAGGAAAAACTGATCATCCAGATGGAACGAATGGTTTCCGGGGGCAACTTTTATAACTCCAGGGATTCAATGAGGTCTGTGTTGGGAGAGATAAGGGATGTTGAAGACAAGATCGGGATTAAAGAGTTCGATTTTCATTTCATGAAATTGAACAAAGAGTTTTTTGATATACTGGGTGATAAGTTCCCCAAACTAAGTATGAATGAAAAAAAACTTTGTGCATTTATCAGGATGAACTTAACATCAAAAGAAATAGCAGCAGTTACCGGTAAGGCACCCAATAGTGTTGATGTGGCCAAATACCGGCTCCGAAAAAAACTAAACCTGCCAAGTTATGAGGATTTTTTGCAATTCATTCACAATATTGAAAATGCGCCAAGCTACTAAATCAGTGAGACTATGATTTCAGGATCCGGCAGCCGCCGGAGAACTGAAATTATCTAAGTCGAACTGATCCCGATCGCAAGGCGAATCGGGATTTTTATCCCGGGTAGTCTTCCTTGTTCAAAAAAGACAACCGTCATCCCGAACTCCTCCCTACAGTCATCCCGAACTTGATTCGGGATCTGCTTCGAATAGCGTTTTCCTTGCTTGACAAAGATCCTGAATCGATTCCGATAGTTATCGGAACAGTATGACGAGGCTTTGGGGGCAGGATGACCAGAGCTTTGGGAACAGGATGACGTGTTTTCGAACCGGATGACGTTGTGCTGACGTTTTGATATACCTTCAAGTTGATGCTTCAGGGAACAGACTTTGAAGATAGTCATCGGTTGACTTCAAGTCAACCGATGACTAAATCCCTGACATTGCTATTCTCTGATCAATTCAGCGTAATTAAATGCGTTGTCAGGTTATCATTAGGTTGCAGGTTCATGCGTTTTCGTATGTTGTTTCGTGTAAAGTCAATTGTTCTGGTACTTCGGTTACATACTTGTGCAATTTCCTTGGTTGACAGGTTCATCCGCAACAAGGCACAAATTTTCAGTTCGGTTGGTGACAGCTCAGGGTAAAGGTTCAGCAACCTGTTGAAGTATGCTTCATTGGCCTCATCCAGTTTTTTGTTGAACTCACTGTCCAGCTCAGGCATTTGCAGGCTTTTTTTAAATATGCGGTTAATCTTTTGGCCTAACCCTTTTTTATCATCCAGGCTGTTTTCCACGGTATGGTTCACCTTCTCGAAAGCATTGGCCATAATGTCTTGCGCTTTAACAAACTGGGAAGCCAGGCCCAATACTTCGCTGTTTTTAAGCTCGATTTTTTCTTCCAGGTGTTTGTTGCGTTCGTTTGCCAGTTGCTGTTTGCGCCTGATGACACATCGCTGGTGCCTGACCCACTGGTAGAGGAAAAACAGGAGCAGGGCAACAGCTACTAGTACCGCAATAATGAATTTCTGGTTCAGGCTTGTTTTTTCCAGGGCCAGTATTTCCCTTTCCTTGACCTCGGTTTGGTATTTCTTTTCCAGTTCCAGGATGTGGTTTTGTGTTTCAATCCCGGATATGCTGTCTTTTAAGGTATGGAACTTTTTGAAGTTTTCGTAAGCCCCTTTGAAATCTTCCTGTTCATAGTTCAATTCAGAAAGATACTGATGTATTGTTGATAAGTGCTTTTTTACATTTAATTGGTTGGCTAGTTTTAGTGCCGATTTATAATAATCTAATGACTGTTTGTATTTTTTTTTCAATTTATAGATTTCCCCCAAAGAAGAAAGATTCATCATCGTACCATAAGGACTATTGATTTTTTTGCAAATCCCGAGACTTTCCCAGTATTTTTGTTCTGCGATATCATATTGCTGTTTATTTAGATAATAGTTTCCAAGATTTAGTAAGTTCTGTGCAATTCCCAGTTGATGATTTATCTGCTCACATATCTGCAATGATTTTTCATAATAGGCTTTGGATAGTTCAACTGAATCTAAATATTTATAGGAAGTACCAATATTTGAATAATTTGCAGATAAACCAAGATGGTAGTTGAGGGTTTTATTAATCTTAATGGCTTTTTTATAATAAGAAATAGCTTGATCGTACAATTGAAGGTGTTTAAAATTTACAGCTATATTATTGTAAATAACAGCAATGTGCCGTTTTTCATCTGAGTTTGCGTAATATTCTGCAGATTTTATGTATAACTCAATGGCTTTTTTGTAATTTCCTTTATCACTAAAGATACTTCCCTTATTCATTGATATATTACCAAGCAGTATATTATTTTCTGATTTGGACAAAAGTCCTGTTGCCCACTCGTAATCAATCATTGCAGAGTCACTTATTCCTTTTTTATAGAAAATAGCCCCACGTTCAATAAATAATTCCGCAAGCAACTCTTTTTTACTATTCGATTTAGCTCTGTTAATGGCACGGTTTAATACAAGCAGTGCTGAATCGTATTGAGATTGTTGTCTTAATGCAAATCCCCAAAAAAGGCTGGATTCTAAAAAGCCATTTTTATAACCAACAGAATCTGAAATGTTTAATGCTTTTTGGGAATATGTAGCCAATAAAGTTGGATTAATATTTTTATCATTTCTTATAAGTTGAAGCAATTTATCAATTTGTTCTTTGCTGGTTATTTTTTTATTAAGCAGAGCTTCTAATTCAGAACTTGAGCTTTCACCATAGCTCGATAAAACGTATAGTATAAAAAGAAGAGTGATCAATAATTTATAAAGGTGAAGCTTGATTGAGTAAAGGTTTTTCATTTTCTGGTTTTTGAGTTTTGTTTTTTAATTATCAGGTATCGCAGTATAAAGATTGTTTTTGTTAACGGCTAGCCTTTAATCTGCAACGGTCATCCCGTCCGGCAGCTGCCGGACGGGATCTGCTTCGAATAGCGTTTTCCTTGCTTGACAAAGATCCTGAATCAAGTTCAGGATGACGAGGCTTTGGGAGCAGGATGACCGGCTTTACGGATCAGGATGACGGTATTTCGGACAGAACGCCGAGATACTTTTGGATAACAGAAATTTGTTTAATCGTTAATCTGATAGAATATTAGGTTTTGCATTTAAGAGTTAAGAGCAAACTGAATAATATTAATAAGTGCACTAAAAGCTTACAGGGGTGAAAGATTACTGAATAGAAGTCTTTCATTTTTTTGGTTTTTTAAGTCTGATTTTGTTTATCGCTATACCAAGATAATTAAACAGATTTATTTAAAAAAATAATATTTGATTAAACAAAGAACTTTCAGTGCAATCAGAAACTTTCCGGCTTGACCTTATTTACTTTTTTACCCTTACATATTGGTGTAGAGAAGGATGCAAACAAAAATTACAGTTAAAACCGGTTGACATTACATAACAGGTTATTTAAATATCGATATTAAAATTTTATTTAAATATATATGCTTGTGTTTTCGTGAAAGCTATGAATTAAGATTTCAATCCAATAGTTAGAAGCAACGCTTAAGCCTAATTAATATCTGATAGATAAAGGAAATGCGTATTTATTTATTTTCTACACCCTTCCATAAAACAGCGTATTCCGTTTGAATAGTTTTGTTAGATAGAAGAAGTCTTCAGCAGTATTATGTAGGTTAAAAATTAGAAAATACGAAATATGACTATACATGTACAGGTAATGTAATAATAGAAATCAAAAATGTAATAAAATGTAAAGGGTGCTCTATCCCTTCCGGGTGTTTAATTCACAAGACATAAAAATTGAGGGGACAATGCGATTCCGTGATTAAATAAGAAAAAATTTTTAAAGGAGAATTGAATTATGAGAAAGATTTATTACCTGTTTGGAGTATTATTACTATTGTTTTTGGCTTGTCAGGAAGATTCGGTTGAGCCTGATGACAAAGATCCTGATCCAAAAGAACGGATACAGATTAAAAATGGTGAAGATATCTTGCTTCCAAAATCAGACAAAGACTATGATGATTTTGTGTATTTGATTGAAACAGATCTGGATGAGGCTTTTGACCTGAGCTCTATTGTAGACCTTGGACAATTTAGTGGGCAATGATATTGTTGCTTAAAAGATTGGATGACCAGGATCTAGATAACTATAAAAGAAAATCTTTGAATGTCCGTAATAAATCATAATCCACACGTCACCCTGTCTGGCAGCTTCCAGATCAGGGGCTCAGATATACACAGTTGATTATCAGTAAATGTGAGATCCTGAAACAATTCCGATAGCTATCGGAACAGGATGACGTAAAAACAAGCGATATGACATAAAACGGG
>JANQII010000223.1 GCA_028282195.1 Prolixibacteraceae bacterium | reverse complement strand
ATTGTGTTGTTGTTGCAAGAGAAGGTTCAGATGGCAATAAACGGCTTGTGGCCTATATTGTTTCAGGTGATGAATTAAACCTACAGGAAATCAGGGAAGACCTGTCCAAATCATTGCCGGATTACATGATCCCATCATTATTTGTGAGTTTGGATAAGATGCCATTAACACCCAATGGTAAAATAGACAGAAAAGCTTTGCCTGAACCGGAAGGCAATATTGAGACGACCAATGAGTATGTAGCACCCCGAAATGGAACAGAGCAGAAACTTGCACAGATTTGGAGTGAGCTTTTAAAAATAGAAAAAATTGGTATATATGATGATTTCTTTGAGCTTGGAGGGCATTCATTGCTTGCAATGAATGTGCTAGGAGATATAAATAAGACATATAATTTAGAGATTTCAATAGTAGAATTCTTTCGACATCCAACAATTGATAAATTTGCTTTACTAATTAAAAGCTCTAGGAATAAGCCTTATGAATCGATCGAACCGCAATCTGGGAAAGTATATTATCAAACATCAGCCGCACAAAAACGTATTTATTTTTTACAAAAAATGGAGCCTGAGAATATTGCTTATAATATTCCATCTGTAATTTCAATAAATGGTCAGTTTGATTGTAGACATCTTGAAAAAGCAATAAACAAGTTAATTGACAGGCATGAAAGTTTACGCAGTTCTATTAAACTAGTGGATGCGGTTCCGATGTTAAAAATAGAGAAAAAAATAAAATTTAAAATTTCTTATTTTAAAGAAAAACGGATGGAGAAAATATTAGAAATCATTAAGAAGTTAAATTCTCCATTTAATATAGAATCTCCACCATTATTTAGATTTGCTGTCATTGAAAAAGGCTATGGTGATTATATATTAATTTATAATATTCATCATATAATTACCGATGGAACCTCCAAGCAAATTTTGAATAGAGATTTGTCAGCAATTATTTTGGGAAGTAAATTGCCAACTTTGAAGATTCAGTATAAAGATTTTACAGAATGGCAATTAAGCAAGAAAAGAGAACAAGTTTTGAAAGGGCAAGAGAAATTTTGGATAAATAAATTATCCGGTCAATTACCAATAATTGATTTGCCAACGAATTATCCAAGGCCTCCAATACAAAGCTATGAAGGGGCTAGTATCGTTTTTAAGTTAAGTAAGTCTCAAAAGGAAGAATTGAATAATATTGTCAAAAAAAACAATATTACATTGTACATGATTTTATTGGCAATTTTCAATATATTAATTAGTAAATTAACCAATCTTGAAGATATTATAATTGGAACTCCTATTGCTGGAAGAAGACATCCTGATTTTAATGATGTCGTAGGTTTGTTCGCCAACACATTGATTCAGAGGAATTATCCAGCAGGATATAAACAGTTTAGTGAATTTATACAAGAGGTGAAAACAATATCAATAGAAGCATTTGATAATCAAGACTATCCTTATGAAGAACTAATTGATATTTTAAAAATAAAACGTGATCCTAGTCGAAATCCTATATTCAATATTTTATTTGTTTTGCAAAATAAAGAAACTTCACAAATAAGAATTGAAAATGACGCTGAAAAACAGAAAGATTATAAAGTTTCAGGATTTAACCATGAAATTGAGGTTTCAAAAGTAGATTTAACATTAGACTGCTATGAGCAAAATGAAGAGATTATTTGTAGGTTTGAATATTGCACTAAACTTTTCACTAAGGAAACCATTGAAAAATTCATTAGGTATTTCAAGAATTTGGTCAATCAAATAATCGTTGATAATAATTCATTGATTGGTGATCTGGAAATAATTGATTCACAAGAAAAATGTATTATTCTAAATGAATTCAATAAACCTTTTAATTATGAGGAGGTTATAGTGAGTCTGTATGATGTTTTCAGAAAGCAGGTTAAAAAAACACCTGATGCAGTTGCTATACGCTTCAAGGATGAAAACATTAGTTACAAGGCCTTAGATATTGAGGCTACTAAAGTTCACAATATGCTAATAAAAAAAGGGATCAAGTCGAATGATGTTGTAGGTATTTATAGCATAAATCCATTGCGTCTTATATGCTCTATAATGGGAATTAATAGGGCCGGTTGTACCTTGCTTTATATTGATCAGAGGTTCCCGTTTGAAAGAATAAAATTTATTATAGATGATAGTAATCCAAAGGTGATTATATCAGAAGAAGATAAAATTAACTCTATGCGGTCAAAAACTTCGTGTAAAGAATGGATAACTTACGAGCAAATTATAAAGAATAGTTCTAGTGATATGTTGAGGAAATCTGAATTTGGCGATCTAGCATATATAATATACACATCCGGAACCACAGGTTATCCAAAAGGTATTTTGATAAAAAGCAGTAATCTTATAAATTATATTAATGCATTTAATAAGGAATTTCATCTGTACCAAAATGACAAGGTTATACAGCAAGCTTCACCCAGTTTTGATACTTTTTTCGAAGAAGTTTTTCCCATTTTAGTTTCCGGAGGGCAATTGGTAATACTTCCAAAAAATGAGGCAATTGATTTGAAAATTCTAATAAATACTTTATTGAAGGAGGATATTACAATACTAAGTAGTACCCCCGCTCTTTTGAATGAATTAAATCAATCAGGATCAACAAATTCAATTCGATTGCTTATATCCGGCGGCGAGAAACTAAATCAAGAGAATGTGGATAAACTGCTGAACAAGAGCGTGGTATATAATACTTATGGGCCAAGTGAGACAACTGTTTGTGCCACTTATTACAAAATTCCGAAGGATGGAATACAGGATAATATTCCTATAGGAAAACCAATTCTGAATTACCAAACACTTATTTTAGACAAATATGGTTTAATTGTTCCCATAAATGTTGAAGGGGAATTATGTATTTCAGGTGCTGGGGTAGGTCTTGGCTATTTAAATAATGCTGCACTAACACATAAAAAGTTTATTAAAAATCCGTACCAAGAAAATTCTATGTTATATAGAACAGGTGATTTGGCTAAATGGTTGCCGGATGGCAATATTCAGTTTTTAGGAAGAATTGATGACCAAGTGAAAATAAGAGGTTATAGAATTGAATTAGGAGAAATTGAAGAAAACCTTCTAAAAATTGATAATATTGAGGATGGGGCTGTAATAAAGACAGATGAAAATCAAATAGTTGCTTTTTTCACATCTTCATTGAGTATCTCAACATTAAAACTTAGAGGCGAGCTTGTTAAAACTTTACCCGATTATATGGTTCCAAGTGTTCTTATCCAACTTGAGAAAATACCCATAAGTCTTAATGGCAAAACAGATAAAAGTAAACTATATGAATATTTTACAGTGCATAATATAAATAATAAAAGATTTCGTGAGCCGAAAAGTAAGTATGAATTATTGTTAACAGGTATTTTGGAAAAAATGCTAGATGCTGATAAGGTTGGATTAGATGATAACATTTTTATGTTAGGGGGAAATTCCATACAAGCTATGAAATTTATTGGCCAAGTTTATAAAGTAGCAAAAAAGAGAATTTCATTTAAAGATGTATTTGGGCTAACTATAGGACAACTCGCGGAGGAAATAGAAACTAAAAAGAAATATACTTGAGTCCCCTCCGAAAAAAACAACAACTGAATAAGTTATAAATGAAAGACTGTCAGTAATATAGATTGCCTATTGTTGTTTCTATTATCATCTTTATGATATGTAAAAACAATCGAATTTTCCACAAGTCAGAAAAACAATAGGGGCCAGTAGGAATTATGTTGTATTCCAATTTATTTCAGAATCAAATTTATATAGTTTCATTTCAATTCTGGTGGGCGTATTATAGCTTGGGGGAAACAATCATGATATTTATTGGGTAAGTACAAAGATTGTTGAAAGATTAAAAGAACTAAATAAGACAACTGGTAGTAGTAAGGGGCAGATAATCAAAAGGTTGGTAATGGTTTGTCAATTAAAGAGCAATTAATAATAAAAGAAAAAAACATGAGCAAATTATTTATTTTCTTACAGATGAGGAGCATTTGGAAGAACAAAGTATTTTTTATTAGCCGGACTTCCGGGCTTATCCTTGGTTTTAGTGCATTTGTTCTTGTGACATTTTGGATTAATCAGGAAATTAACGTGGATAAATTCCATTCAAACTGTGAAAATATATACAGGGTTACCTATAACTTGTACGAAGAGGGTGTGCTGGAACTGTCGTCGGCTGCAGCAGTACCTCCCATTGGTTTAGCAATGAAAAATGATTATCCCGAAATAAAGGATTTCACACGATTCATTAAAACAAGTGGCATCGTTTCGCGAGGCGAAGTGAAATTCAAGGAATTAGATATGTTATATGCCGAATCTTCATTTTTCGATATTTTTTCATATCCATTAGTCGAGGGTACAAAAGATTCAACCATACTAAATATTAACCAAATGGTAATTACCCAAAAAGCAGCAGAACGATATTTTGGTAACAAATCGCCTATTGGACAAACCCTAACACTTAATGGTAACTCTAAATACACTATCTCTGGCGTGGTGGCAAATCCTACTAAAAACTCCCATTTTAATTTCGATTTCCTGATTTCAATGAAAAATCTTGAAAAACGTTTTAGAGGTTTTAACAATGCCTGGTATTTTGCCCGATGCTATACTTACGTGGTGCTGGATAAGAATTCAAACCCAAGGAAAATAGAAGATAAAATTACCCGGTTGGTTGAAAAGCACCAGGGAGAAAGGATGAAAGCAGCCCTGTTTTTAAGGGAGTTTAAATTACAGCGCTTAACCGATATACATCTAAAATCGAACCTTAGTAATGAATTTAAGGCAAATGGTAATTTAAATAGTGTCGTGTTTCTTTCAATTATTGCCATTGCCCTGATGCTAATATCAATCCTCAATTATGTAAACCTTTCTTTTTCGAAGTGGATTGAAAAACTTGGCGAAACAAATATAAAACAGATTATAGGTGGCACTCGTCGGCACATTATCTTACAAACCACAACTGAAGCCATAATTGCCATCCTGTTCTCCATAATTGTAAGTATCACGCCGGTTGTTGTATTGCTTCCACCTTTTAATAATATGATGGGGATCAAGTTAGATTTTGATATTCAGTTGATTACATCAATTGCGCTTCTGCTTTTGCTTTTAGGAATTGTTGTGGGCGGGATTGCCCCTGGATATTACCTGCACAAAATCGTACTTCATGGCAGAGTAACCGGAAAATCGGCAAAGGGAAACAGTCAATATAAAAGTACGCGAAATGTTTTGGTGGTTTCTCAATTTGCCGTATCAATTGTATTAATAATTGGTACAATTACTGTTTATTCCCAGTTATCGTTTATGCAGAATAAAGACCTTGGGATTAATATTGACCAAATAATGGTTATCGAAAGTCCACGCCTGACAAATGATTCGATATTCCAGCAGAAGATGACGGTTTTGAAATCGCAGAAATCAAGTTATCCATTTGTCAAAAACATGACATCCTCAACAACAGTCCCGGGCAAAGAGATTACTTTTAACAGGGCAATTGGGAAAATAGTTGCCGGGATAAATACCGAGAAAAACACAAAATTTATTGGCGTTGATAAAGATTTTTTAGAAACCTACGGGTTAAAACTTTTTGCAGGGCATAATTTCACCGAAACTCAACCTGGTGATATACAGAATATTCTTATAAACCAGTCTGCCGTAAAATATTTTGATTTGTACTCGCCACAGGAAGCAATTGGGCAACTTCTATCAAGTAATGGTCAACGATTTAAAATAATCGGGGTAGTAAAAGATTTTAATCAAATGTCGTTAAAAGAACGACCGGAACCATTGTGTTTTGTAAGCATAAACAGGGGGGTATTTCTATCCATTCAATTTAATTCAGCAAATACCCAATCAGTAGTTAGTGCCATCAACAAATTTTGGAAGTCAAATTTTCCGAGGGATATGTTTGATTATTTTTTTCTCGATGATTCTTTTAATGCGCAATATGAATCGGATAAGCGTTTTGGAATGCTATTGTATCTGGCATCAATTATAGCAATAGTTATTGCCTGCATTGGGTTATTGGGACTTTCACTTCAAAACATAATTGCCAAAATAAAGGAGATTGGAATAAGGAGGGTTAACGGCGCAAGTGTTTCTGATATTCTTGTGACAATAAACAAATCATTTATGGCTTTAGTGGGACTTTCTTTTGTAATTGCCTGTCCAATTGCATACTATGCCATGAACAAATGGCTCGAAAACTTTGCCTATAAAACCACATTGAGTTGGTGGATTTTTGTATTGGCGGGTATGTTGGCTTTGGGAATTGCTTTGTTAACGGTTTCGTTTCAATCGTGGAAGGCGGCAACGAGGAACCCGGTGGAGGCTTTGCGATATGAGTAACAATTTTGATTTAATAATAATGCGAATCAAGGGTTGAATTTTAATGTGACCAAAAATCCTTGATTTTACCTCAAATCCTGAAGGATGATCAAGGATTTTCTCGCTTTCATCCTTTAGGAACGAGGTAAAAAAGGGAGAAAATGCTGATTTACAGGTAATATCTTCAACCCTTGATTGACATTAATACTTAAATATGATTGATCGATTTTTTCAGTTGCTATTTGTAGTATATAAAAAAACAAGATAAATACCATGATTATTTTGCTTGGATTACTTATGTTTTTTACGGTTGTTGTTTCATTGGGAATTTATATCCATTATGAATTGTCCTAGGACAAACAACATGTAAAACGAGACATGATATAAATGATAATGCAAAAAGACAAAAGAGCAAGAAGCCTTTGGCAAACCTCTCCCGCAATTAGTGATTATCTGAAAAATTATATTCCTGAAGTTGAAAATGCAACTTTACTGATGGAAACTTGGGGTAATTTTTGGGAGTCGTCACATACCCAGAAGTTTCAGAAAAAAAGGTTATTACACGGATCAGCCAATTTTTGAAATACTTACATTTAACTTTATTAACGGGAATATGGAAAATTTATTAGAGAAACCTGATAATATCGTGTTTTAAGAAAGTCTTGTAAGCAAATATCATTGAAGACTTCAGAGGTTAGGGATTTCAGGCAAAGATTGATAACCTACAATAACTAATGATTTGTTGTATGGCATTAATATGAATTAGAAATTAACAAGATTTAATTCAGTTTGTTTTAAGTATACCTAAATGAGCTGGTGGATATTTGTGGAATAACAAAGAACTTTTTAATGCATGTTGCACGACATCCTTTAGCATTTTCAGTTACACTAGCAAATGGTGTTACTATTGAAACTGTTTCGAAAATGTTGTGACATAATTCTATTAAAACAACTCAGATTTATGAACGGATAGTTGATTCGTAGATTTCGGAGGATATGAAAAAGTTAAGGTACAAATTATAGAGATGGGGCATTTAACCCAATTGTGCTTCCTTCGTTTAAATGTTAAATTCAGCTCACTGGATATTTGAATAAAACAAATGAACCTCAAATATCTAATATGCTGACTATCTATTTTATACACGTGTCAATTAAGCGAAGACCTAAACAGACACAAGGAAATTATTAGCAACAATACATTGGATTACAAATAATTTGGCTTTTGAACAGATACTGATTATAAATAAATGGTAAACTTTGTATGAAATATGGATATTCCTTTTTGAGATTTTCAGTCGTTACCATTAATTTAAGTTTGACAAGTACATGTGGTGTCATTATAAAAAACATATTTACAACAGGTTGCATGAATCAACGTAATAACGACTCCCACAGCTCATAAAAAAGTTTTGAAAAAACAATTACTATCCTGTTGCAAAAGCAAGAAAACATTTTTAATTTCGCATTTAATGTAATAAGCAGGGATAGCATATTGCTTTGTTTCACCCGATAAGATTGCATATCTTTTTTATCTGCTTTGTTGTTTTGTCAAAAGCTTTTGCTAATTGACGAATCATTGATGTGTTTGTTTCAGAAATTATTGCCACCTTATGTGAACAATTCTATAAATGACACTAGCAACTCTCAATCTGTAAGAAAAATATACAAAAAAAATGGAATATTTTCTATCTCTGCTCTTGATCTGAAAAAAATGGTAAGGGATGATCTCATAAAAAGAAATTATGAGTTTTTTTATACTTACAATAAAAATCTTGTGGGTGTGGAAAAACGGTCAGAAAAAAATGATTGAAACACCTCTTGCTCCAGGTTATATTTTGTTTATACATATGCTCTGAGTTATATAATATTAAATGTTGCTATAAAGTAGTGACATATTTAAATGTGCATGGATACCTTTGATTATACCATAAATGCGGATATTCAAGGGATTTAAAAAATGCCTAAACTTGAGCAGAAGGTTAGTGTAGAAAATAAATTTCATGAAGGAGAAAATGTTCGCATTGTTTATGAACGATTGATTGGATATGAAGGAGTATTAATTAAACAGAAGGGGAGAACTCTCTTTGGAATTGAACTAAAAGAAATAAACCAGACCGTTTGAATTGATATTTGAATATCGGAATTAGAATAAGCTTAGGGTATAAGTTTTAAAACTCTGACCGCAATACTTAAAGAAAGAAGCAAGCTAACCGGTAAAGGGGGCACCTTTATTGAAAGAGGCAATAAAGAAGATTTTCTTGTTCTGTACATTATCATTCAAACGGTTAATAATTTTTAGTGTATTATATACAAATTACTATGGAGGCTTTTTATTTCAATGATAACAAACTATTCGGAATATATCATAACCCAAATCCCAATAATGATAAAAAGAGTGGGATTATAATGTGTAATCCTCTGGGACAAGAATATATAAGATGTTATCATGCATTTCAGGAACTTGCGAAAAAGTTGGCCAAGAAAGGGTATCATGTTTTACGATTTGATTATGCTGGAACTGGGCAATCGATTGGTGAAAGTGATTTACTGTCTGCTAAAAGTATGATATTGGATATAGAATCAGCCATAAATGAATTAAAAAGTGGAGCGAGTCTCGAAAACTTAAATATTATAGGATTGAGATATGGTGCAACAGTTGCTACATTACTAGGAAGTAAAAATTTAATTGATTCTCTAGTTTTATGGTCACCAATTATTAATGGAGAAACTTATTTAAAAGAACTTACTGGTATCAATAAATTTTATAATAAAAATTGGACTAATATTTATAATGAAGATATTATTCAAGAGAAGCGCGATGGTGATCTTTTCGAAAGTATGGGGTTTAAATATAGTTCTAACATTTTAAGGGATATTAAGAGTGTTTTAATGGAAAAATCTAAATTCAGCATAAATACAAAAGTTTTAGTTTTAAATGAAAAAAATAACAAAGACTTCAGAAACATTGCTTGCAATCTTAAAGATAGTAATCCTAAAATAACTTTTGATATTTTGGATCACGAACGTTTTTGGCTAAAAAATGAAGACGAGAAGGAAAAAAGTTTGATACCTATTAGTGACTTGAATAAAATTATTAAGTGGTTTGAAAATATTGGCTAAATGTCTAAATAATATTTATATCGAAAAGTGAATGAGAAAATTGTAAAGTTTGGAGAGAAACAAAACCTTTTAGGTATTATTTCTAGACCTGAGAAAGAAAACAAGGAATTGCCTGCAGTATTATTCTTAAATGCAGGAATGATCCCAATGATGGGGCCAAATAGGTCTTTTGTGTGGCTGGCAAGAGAAATTGCTAATTTAGGTTTCTTTTCAATTCGTTTTGATTTTTCCGGCATGGGTGAAAGCACATTAATTGATAGTTCTAAAGATAGAGAAGCCCAGTGTATATCCGACACCCGAAGTGCAATGGATTTACTTGAAAAAGATTATAAAATATCAAATTTTGTATTAATAGGAATCTGTACTGGGGGAGATATTGCATTAAGGACATCATTTTATGATAACAGGATATCGGGAATATTTGCAGTAAACGGGGTACACTTTGATAAGAGAAATTATCAAATATTACTGAAAAGATTGAAAATGAATAATCATTCGAAATTTTTTAGTTTAAAAGGCTATTTATTATATTATATGGTAAAAATATTAAATTTATCTTTCAACAAACGAAAGTATTTATTCCCTTTAAAAAGAATTTGTGAGGATACTTCTCTTTTCTTGGTATACTCAGAAGGAAGCTACAGGTTTGATATGATAAAATTAGCTATAATTGATAACTTAGTTGAAATGAAAATGAAAAATGAGATTGGGTTCGAAATTTTTTATGGACTTGATAGCATGTTTACTCCTTTGTGGTCACAAGATAAGCTAGCTTATTTAATTCAAAAGTGGTTAAAATCAGACTACTTATCAAAAAGTAAAAAAAAAATCAATCAGAATAAAACAGTTTGCTACGTAAGGTAACATTTTTACAATTATAGATAAATGTTGAAAAGATGAGATTGACGATAATGCCAGGGTTTATTAATCATACTTTTTTTGGGAAAAAAGGAGTAAATTTGTGTAACTCAGCTAAGAAAAACTGACCACGTTTGTAATAGTTCGAAATGTTTGTATATATGTAAAACAGTTACATGGAAAAATGATGTAATTTGTTAACATCAAGGAGCTTGGGGGATGCATTAAAACTGAACCTGACGCTAATATTATAATTAGAGTTTAACCATCGATAAAAAAGAATTTGAGAACCTCGGGCAAAACTTAGAGGAAGAAGATTCTAATTCCAGAGATTCCTAGGACAAAAATTGGCTTTGAAATCTAGCTATATTGTATGATTCAACGTGTAGAACATTTACGAGCTTGTAGTAATGAAATTTACTATCTCATGAGACACAAATTTATAAAAACTGGAGTTCCTGAAAACTCTTGAAAAGGGCTGTTTCTTCATAATCAATCTCAGATAAATAATAATATTTACTAAGGGTAAAATTTAAATATTAAATATAATTATGGAACAAAAAATAATTGAAATCATTAAGCAATGCGTTAAAGGTGAGGAGATTAGAAATAGCATTAATGTTGAATCTGATATTATTAACGACATTGGCTTAGATTCTCTAGGTTTGATTAATTTTATTGTAAAACTGGAAGATGAATTCAATATAGAATTAGATTTTAATAGTTTAGATATTTCTCATTTGAGTTCAATTGAAAATTTTTGTGAATATCTTCATTCACAATATCGATTAACATAGGAAAATAATGACAACACATTGTGTTTTAGGTTCAGGTGTCGCTTTGGGAGTATATATCCCGGCTTTGTTAATTGAAAAACAATTAAATGAGAAGGGACTACAAACAAAAATGTTTGTTATTGAAAATTTATTCAGCCAACATAAACAGGATAAAATATTAGAGAATAAAAGGGCTTACCATAATGACTTTCGTGTTGCTTTAATGGGGCAAAAAATTAAGGGCAATTATTTTTCAAGTTTTGATTCTAGTTTAATAACACATTTATACAATTCTTGGAAGAAAGAAAATCAGATAGTTTTTTATGTATTTTCTGGTTTTTGGATGCATTTAATAGAGCAATTCAAAAAAAATCATCCTAATTTGGTAAGGAAAGTTTATTGTTGTCATATGGATGCAATTACATCTACATCTTGGGAAAATCTTAGGCTAAATGATAAACATGTTCATAATATTTGGGCGTTTAATGCTAACAATGATGAAGTGACACATTTTATAAATATTGGGAAGTTACCTGTCTTACCCTTTGACGAAAGAGATGAAAGACTTATTATTCATGGTGGAGGATGGGGAATGGGTACTTATAAGCAATATATTCCAGAAATAGAAAAAACTTCCTATATAATGGATATAATTACTTATGAGAAGAATGATATAGGTGATTTTCATCGCAAAAACTATTATATGATTGATCCGTCTTGGAAGCCTTGGGAAAAGGATTTGACAGGAAAATTTATCTTTCCTCCCTTTGGTAAAGTGGATTCATCTAACTTAAAGAATCAAACATACAATACGAACAATTCATTTCAGTTAGTATATCTGTTAATACGAAAAAGTAAAGCCATAGTAAGCAAACCAGGCGGCGCAACACTGTTTGATTCATTGGCATCTTGTACTCCTTTGATTTTTTTAGAGCCATTTGGGAAATATGAAGCAAAAAATGGAGAGTTATGGGAAAAATTGGGTTTAGGGATCTCTTTTAAAAAATGGAGAGATGCTGGATACAATCAATTAATTTTAAAAACGTTGCACGACAATCTTGTTAAACTAAGGAACAATACAACTGATATTATGGATGCTTTTCAATTATAATAAATTATAAATACTAGAATGGATACCAACACATTTAATGAGTTAAAAAGAATTGCAAAACGAATAATAAGCACCAAGAAAGGATTAAATGATAAACCTGCATTCGCATTACCGTGTCCACTTGAGATTACAATTCAACTAACACACAAATGCAATTTGCGTTGTGCACATTGTTTTCAGTGGAATAGCAAAGGTCATCATCTGGACAATCAGTCAGAAGAGCTTGATGTAGGAGTTTTGTCTAGGATATTTGAAGAAACACAAACATATCTACCGGCAGTATACTTATGGGGAGGTGAACCTCTTGTATACAATAAATGGGAAGATTTAATTGGTTTATTGAATAAATACCAAAATAAAATAATTATAAGTACAAATGGTGTTTTACTAAAACAAAAAATAGAACCTTTATTGCCCATTTCAAAAAATGTAGAAGTTATAATAAGTTTAGATGGTCTAGAATATGACAATGATAAGCAAAGGGGAAAAGGCTCTTTTAGTAAGACTGTAGAAAACATTCGTTTTCTTACAGATCTTAGGAAAAAAGGAATATTTCAAGGTTTTATAATAATCAATAATTCTTTACACAATGATTTAATTCCAAACTTATATAATTTTGTAAAATTTTGTGATAGTTTAGAATGTGATAGAATTATTCTTGGATACCCCTGGTATATTCCTGATGAGCGAGTTATTGAGATGGATTCTTATTTTAAGACTTATTTTAACTACCTGGATTTACCTTCAAAGAAAGCAAGTTGGTGTTCTTTTTCGCATAAATTAAACAATTCTGTAGTTCCCCAATTAATTGAGCAAATTAACAAGATAAATATGCAGGAATGGAACACTAGAGTGGGGTATCATCCACCTATGGGAGGCGAGGCAAATGAAGTGAAGAATATAATAAATGCAATTGAAAGGCCTTATAATAGAGAACAGCATTGTAGCGCGTTATCTTCACGAGTTTCTGTTTTTGCAGATGGAAGAGTTAGTATGTGTGCTAATTTCCCTGAATTCACATTTGGAAATATATATGAAAAATCTCTACTCGAAATTTGGCAAAATAGCGAGTTTAAAAGAGCTAGGGAGATTAGAAATCAACACTTAATGTCTCCTATGCTATGTCAAAGATGTAGATTATTAAGTTATAATATTCAATAGCTTATTAATATTGAAGAATTAATCTGAATCAAATTACAAATTATGCCAACGCTTGTGCCAACGGAAATAGAAACTAAAAGATGTATTTTGCGTCAGTATGTTTATGGTGATGAGCAAGAGATTTACCAACTCATTAGAAATAATCAAGATAGATTAAAAGAAGTATTATTAAGTTGGGACTACAATTTTAAAAATATTGAAGATGTAAAAAAATATATTACTACTGTTAGAGCAGGGTTTATGTTGAATAATATATATCGGTATGGTATATGGTTGAAAGAACCGAATACTTTGATTGGTGAAAAGATTTTATTTAATATAGATAATAAGACCAGATCAATTGAGGAGGGAAGTTTTATCGATAAAAAATATGAAGGGAAATTCATCTTATTGGAAGTAGGTAAAGCTTGTAGAAAATTAATTTTTTCTCAATTAAAGTTTAATGCAGTTGTTGCAAAGGTGATAAAAGGAAATAAACACAGCTCCTTTTTTCTTAATCGTTTAGAATATAATATCATCAATGAAGATTCAGGTAATCTAACGTTTGTTTATACATCAAAACAATATTTCAATTCTAATTCAGTATAAAACATAAGATCATATTCGTGCCGGATAATAAAAGACATTGTTTTAAAAGTCAATTTAAGATAAAAACTCCATTCTTTGTATCAGCGCTTATAGAGAAAATACTCAGCCAAGATAACACTTAGAAAATCAATACCTTCCTGTGCTGATGTTGAAAAATCAATGATCATTTTATGTAATTGAAGTATTTCAGCTTGCACGATATACCTGAACATGAGATTAAAGATCTGAATGTTCCACTATTAACGATACTTAGAATATTAATAATTATATGTTAAGTATATTGCATATATGAATGATAAGAATAACAAAAATAAAACAAAACCTAAAAGCTCTTTAGTTCTCGGTACTTTTAATTCAGAAAAAATATGGGAACCAAAGAATTATCTTTCCTTACCGTCTTTCAACGATATTCAGGCTAATAAAATTATCCACACAATGGATGAGTTATTATTTCCTTTTTGTAATTCGCAACAGGACATATTAATTACGAATTTTCCATTCAACAGTTCTCTTTCCGATTATTTAAAAGAAATTGGTTTCGAGTTTTCGTCTTTTTCTCTGTATGATAATTATACAGATTTGTGTGGAATTTCTGGTCAATTACAATCTATTATTAAACAATTGTATTCAGAAAGAATGAATATTAATATTTCTAGAACAGCCATTTCGCCCTATGCTGTGGTCCCATCAATAATTGAATTAGCAAAAGAAATTAATTCATTATCCAATTTACCTCTTTATGATAATGTTGTTGCTGTGAATTCAAAGAAATATTCATTTGAGCTATCAAAAAAGATAAAACAAAATGATGAATATTTTGTGACTACAGTAAATGAATTAGAAAAATATGGCTCTAATATTTTGTCAAAAAATAAGCTTTTAGTTAAAGAGGAATACGGTGTTTCTGGTAAAGGAGTGTTTTTGATTGAGTCAAAAACCAAATTGGATAGACTAATAAAATATATCAAGAAAAACACAAATAAAAAGCCAAGTTATCTTCTGCAACCCCTTTATGATAAAAAGTTTGATTTTTCATGTCATCTTAATATTAGTAGTAGCTATACTCATGAAATCTTAGGTCTTAGACAGATGAGGAACAATGGCTTTGCTTTTTCTGATATTTCATCACCATCTTGGGAAATCAAAGAAAGATTGGAAAACTCATCATATTTCGATAATATAGAGTATATAATAGAAGAGCTAAAAAATCAAGGTTATTTTGGTCCGGTATGTATTGATTCAATGATTCTGGAAAATAATAAAATTATTCCACTACTTGAAATAAATGCACGTAAGTCAATGGGTTTAATAAGTATGAAGTTAGAGGAGAAGTTGAGTAAACCAAAGAAAGCCACTCATACATTATTTTCATTATCATTGGGGTTTTCAAAGAAAGTAAAATTCGAACAATTTTTAGATACATTAAAAAAAGCTGATATTTTATATTCTTTGGATAAACCATATACAATCCTACCAATATCAGCTGGGTCTTTTGAGGTTAATAAACCTCAACAAGATGGTCAACCATATAAAGGAAGGCTTTTTGGAATAATAACACATCATACTAAAATTGAAAAAGATAGCATCATGAACAGTTTAATATATTTATTAAAGGAATTAGAGATTAAGGTTTTTTCATAAAAATACAATTATTGAATAACCACTTATGTTTGAGTCTAAAATTAAAACAGGTAAAGAAAAAGCATTGATAATATCTGATCAAGATTGTAAAATATATAGTATTTTACGATCTCCTTCTGGAACAGGAACGTTAGTTGTATTTGTTCCTGCAAGGACTGGGTCTAGAATAGGTCCCCAAAGGATGTTTGTTGAAATTGCCAGGAAATTGCTGGATAAGAATATTTCATCTCTTTGTATTGACCTGCCGCCATTAGGAGATAGCCAGCATTTCGGATCATTACCTTTTTACAAAGGAAATATTGTTCAACAAGAAGTGTATTTTTATAGGTTCCACTTGGAAAAAATATATGATTTTTTGAAGGAAAATTATCAATACAATGACTATGTGTTTTGTAGTATTTCCACGGGATGTATTCCAATCCTTGATTTTGCACAAAGAAAAAACTTTAGTCGGGTTGTACTAATATCACCAAATCACCTAACTATTTCTAATTCAATTATAAATTCAAAGAATGTAAAATCTTATTTTTTAAAATTATTAAATAAAGAAACATGGTTAAAACTTATTTATTTCCAGTTAAATTATGGCAAGATAATGAATAATATGATCATTATAAATAAGACAAAAGATATTCCAAAGAGTAAAACTTCTGCTACGCCGCAATCAAAAAGTGAGGTTAACGTATTAAGTGTTTTTGGTGAAAAGGATTCAATTAGAAAAGAATGTCAGAAATTTTGGAGGGATTATAAAAAAAAGGGCGGTATCAATTATTCTGAACACGTTATTGAAAGTGCAGATCATAGTTTTTTTGGGTGGAACATAAAAAATGAATTAATAAATATAATATCAAATTGGTTGTAATGATAGATATAAATGAAAATATTGAATTTATCTCACTTAATAAAAATGATAAGAAGCACATTTTATTTTGTCATTCATTATCACCAAATCTAAAAAACAGAAAAACCATACTTTTTCTGAATCCCCTTTTTGATGAAAAAAAAAGAGTACATAAATTCCAGGCTGATGTTGCACGTGGACTTTGTAAGTATTATAATATAGTACGTTTTGATTATTTTGGAACTGGTGATAGCTATGGAATTCAAGGTGACTTTGAGATTGAAGAAGCAGTTAATGACGCAATTCAAATTTGTTGTTATCTAAAAGAAACAAAAAGGTGTGATGAAATATATTTATTGGGATTACGATTTGGTGCTGATTTAGGGTTTAGAATTGCTGAGAAACTTCAATTTGTTTCAAAACTCATATTTATTGAACCATTGATTAACGGAAAACAATATTGGGCGGAACAAAAAATACGACGCAAATCCTTTTATAAGATAAATAATATAACTGAAAATACTGAAAAAGTGGAAATGAATTACAAAATTTATGAAGATCATCTTGGTTTTCTTGTCTCTGAAACTTCGTTGATATCAATATATAATATTAATTTAGATTCTATTTCGGTTAAAAACAAAACTATAGATTTAATAAAGCTTAATTGTATCTCATCGAAAAAAAATATGATGAGTCTTTTTGAATATTTGAAGGAATCAAATACTGTAAGGTTAATCCAAGAAAAATGCCCAGATTTTTGGTCAATCCAAGAACCAATTAATACCAATAATTTGAAAGAAATTATATTGAATAAGTGTTTTAATTTAAAGTAAATATGGGAATATTTAGAAAAAGAAAAGAATATAATAACCGATTTTGTAAAAAAGATCCTGATTATTTAACTGTATGTGAAATTGTTAATTCGATAAAACCTGGCTTCGATAAAAGGCTTAAGCCCTCTACACATCTTATAGTTTTAGGTTTTAACTCCATGGATTACATAAGCCTTATTTTAAAAGTAGGGGAGATTGTAAAAAAAGAAATATCGGAGATATCCGAAAGAATTGAAATATCGTCAATCCTAACTATTAAAGATGTGGTACTTATGCTTAAAAGTTTGAAATGACGTAATGAAATAGAAGCTTCAAAATTAATGTTTTTGAACTAAGAGTTTATCCTGCTTTATTAACTTCACAGAAGGCTTATTCCGTTTTTGAGAAGCTACTATGTTTTTAAATATCAAGCGGAACACAAATCTCAAATCCTGGAGATGATTTATATGATCAACTTCATTGAGGTTCTGTTCAATTTTTTTAGATTGGTTAAGAATATTATCAACAATAAAAGTTGCCATAATATAATGTTTTCCATGAGTGTAAACTAGTTTATGAATCCAGGTAGGCCTTGAGAAGCAAATTAACGAGCTTATAAAAATGCTCAAAAACGCATAAAGTATAGATTTACAATTGTTTCAAAGAATATTATTTAATATTTAGTGAACGCTTATGAATTTTACTAATATTTCAAATAGAACTAGAGGTTATACATAAATTGAAACAATGAACAAATGGTACAAATTGGAAATGTTACAGAAATTAAAGCTATAAAAAGCATTTAGATGAACTAAAAGAAAAGGCCTTGTAAAGGAATAGGAACTGCCTTCCGAATATGTTCTGACAAGACTTCCAGCAGCAATTTTATTTTTAATTCCAACTAATGAATCCAGGCTCGAAGAAATATGGAAAGAGTTAAAAGTTCATAAAATGTTGCAATATAGGTTGAAAAAAGAAAAAAAAGCTTTCTTAATTGGAATGGCCGATTGAGTATAATAAAAGATTTGTATTGCAATTCGCAATAGAATATAAGTATAGTATATCGTAAAACATTAAAATAAATAAAAATGACAAAAAAATTAAATGATTTGGTAGAGCGCTTAGCGAACGAGAACAATGTTGAATGTGCCCGTCCTAAAAAAACAGCAGAAGCATTAAAAGAATGTATTGAAAGAGATTATGTGCATGTGATGTTTAATGCTACAGGTACCGAATTAGGGGTGCAGTTATACAGACCCGAATGCAAATTAGATGCTGATTATGAAAATGCAAAAGGTAACATACATATTGTTGGAGGTTTAACATTAAACTATTGCAAAGTAAAATGTGTTGTAGATATCGATTTATCCACCTGTGAAGGAAAAGGGTATTTGGTTCCAGTAACCGATGATGAATACAAGGAGATAATGAGTGATAAAACGGTTGAGGAGTATTAATTTTTTATAAACAGGTCATGTGTCACTGGTAAATCAATTGTTTACATCCAATCATATTTATAAACCAGTGATATATGACTTTTCATAATTGAAGAAAGTCTTCAAATAAGAAAGTCTAAAGTAAAACTATTCTGCTTCCCTTATGCCGGAGGGATGGCAGTAATTTTTTTTATAAGTTTAAACAATACCTTGATGCTGAAATAGAGTAAATCCCAATCGAATTTACAGGCAGAGGAAAACGCATCCTTGAACCATTATATGCGGATGTTCTGACAGTGATAGAAGATGTTTATGAGATTGTTATTAAGATAATAGATGGTAGTTCTTTTGCGTTGTTTGGCAATAGGATAGAAGGCATGTTATCCTATCAATTAAATCAAAAACTTCGTCAAAAAATACTCCCTACCCAACACATGTTTTCTTTTCAGAGTTGGGACTACAAATTTTCCCTTTTGATCGAAGCGAACATGCACCTAAAGAAACGGCAAGTTTGTAATAATTGATGAATGGATGAGATTTCCATTAAAGTTGGAGGCAAAGATCATTATCTATACAGGTATGTAGATAAATTTGGAGATACAATGGATTTCTTGCTCACTAAGTGAAGAATGAAGGGATCTGTTCAAAGTTTCAAAATAAAGCCATTGGAAATAACACAGCCCAACGTGTTATAAACATTCATAAGTACGGAGCCAATAAACAAGATATTCAAATCTTCAATAATCGAGATTTTACGAACGTAAAATAGAGAAAACGCAAGTATTTGAATAACATTGTGGTGCAGGACCATTGTACTGTTAAAAGAAGAATGGCAATTAGTATTGTATTTAAGGAGTTTGAGTCTACGCAGCAGGTCTTGGACGGAATTGAAATAATAAATATCATTAGAAAGAATCAGATTATTAGTTCCAAGTTCACAACCAATAAAACTTTCAATTCCTTAGCTATTTAATTATTGATAATGGTGATCAAATATTAAGTTGGATTTATGCGACAGAATCAAGCTAAGTATCAATAGTTCGTTAAGATTGTCTGTCTTGCTGCAATTGTAATATTTATAAATTGTCGTGTTGCTTTGGCCATGGGTGTATAGGTTTTGTTATGTGTATTTTCGATGAATTTAAGAATAAATTATGATATTAAGTAGGTTCATTTTAAAACAATTGTTGTTATTATTACTATTATTAGTAGTTCCAAATACCGTTCAAACTCATCCAGTTTCCAGTTCTTTATCTAAAAAAATATCCGATTATCTGGCGGTTACAATGAAAGAAGCCAAAATTCCTGGATTAAGCTATGTGATCATAAATAATGGACAAGTGGAGATTGGAAATTTGGGATATTCAAATCTTAGTACAAAAAGTGCCGTTAATTCAAACACACTTTTTGAGCTAGGATCAGCCAGTTCGGCATTTACAGCTTTAACAATCCTTAAACTTCAGAAAGAAGGTAAAATTGATTTGAATGATAAAGTATCTCAATATATACCATGGTTTTGTGTTACTTATAAAGGTGTTGAAAAGGAAATATACATCAGCCATTTATTGCATCATACAAGTGGGATTCCTTTTAACTCCATTTCATTAATACCTGAAGAAAATGTAGAGAATGCCCTTGAAAATACAATAAAAAAGATTAATGATATTAGTTTGAGTAATATACCGGGAAAACAGTTTGAATACGCCGCGGTAAATTATGATATTTTAGCGTTTATTGTCGAAAAAGTAACCAATGAGTCTTTTGAATTATATATTAAAGAGAATATTTTCAAAAAATTAGGGCTAAATAATACAGATGTTGGCCTCCCATTTGAATCCAGCCAAATGTCCAAGGGATATAAATATGGCTTTTTTAAGCCAAGAGAATATGAATCCCCTGTTTACAAAGGAAACAACGCAGCAGCTTATATCAGTACAAGTGCTAAAGATATGGCTAAGTGGTTACAGTTTCAAATGGGAATGATTCCATCTAAATATGATTCATTATTTCTGAAATCGCATTTAAAGGATGGATCGGTAATGCCTACGAATTTTTCCTCCTATGCTTATGGTTGGTATGTTTCTTTAAAAGGTGATGGAGAATTATTTCATGACGGTTTAAATCCTAATTATACTTCATATATATCTTTTCGAAAAACTGATGGAGTTGGTGTTGCTGTTTTGGCAAACTCAAGTAGTCCTTATACACGAATCATTGGTCAAAATATCATGAGGATTTTAACAGGAGATGAGGTAATTTCGACAATTAACCCCAATGATTCTAACGATAAATCCTTTTCAGTATTATCGATAATTCTATGCATTTATATACTGTCAGTATTCTCCTTTCTAGGATATGTATTTTATGGTGTGTTAAAAAAGAAAAGGATTTATACACCTCTCAATTTAAAGAAAGCAATAAGTATATTTTGGGTTTTTCTTTTAGTTCTTCCTTTTCTGTACGGTGTCTATCTCATACCTAAAGCTTTGGTTGGTTTTTCATGGAGCACAGCATTGGTTTGGTCCCCTGTTAGTTTTCCAGTAGCAGTATTGTTGTCCTTAATTTCAATTGGTTTAACTTATGTGGCCTTTATTCTAACAGTAATTTTTCCTGAAAGAAATGAATATCTAAGAAATACTCCCAAAATAATACTTCTTAGTATTTTGTCAGGTTTATCTAATATGGCTGTAATATTGCTCATTACATCTTCCATTAAAAATAGTATTGAATATAGGTATATTCTATACTATTTTGGGATAACTATAGTATTGTATCTGCTTGGCAGAAAAATTGTGCAGTCTAAAATGATATTTCTTACTCGTAATATTATATACGATCTTAGAATGAAACTAATTAGAAGAATTTTTTCTACGTCTTATGAAAAATTTGAAAAGATTGATAGCGGCAGGATTTTTAGTACCATGAATGATGATATAGGAACAATTGGAGCCTCAGCTAATACTTTTGTTAGCATTACAACAAGTATCATTACAGCAGGAGCTGCGTTTTTGTATATGGCAACCCTTGCTTTTTGGGCAGCATTAGTAACCGTATTGCTAATTGGTACAATATCTGTACTCTATTACATAGTCAGCCGAAAAACACAATTTCTATTTGAAGATGCAAGAGAAACTCGTACAGTATACATGCGTTTATTAAATGGAATGATAGATGGTTTCAAAGAATTAAGTATCCATCGTAATAAGAAAAAGGAATACATGAGAGATATGGAGAACACAACAGATGAGTACAGAAAAAAGATGTATACAGCACATATAAAATTTATAAATGCATCTTTAGTTGGTGATTCGTTTTTGATTATTGTGCTAGCAGCAGTATCATTTGCAATACCTAACATATTTCAGGGTATTCAATCTTATACAGTTATGAGTTTTGTTATAATATTGTTATACCTAATTGGTCCAATTAATGCAATATTGCGATCTGTACCTCAATTAATGCAGTTAAAGATTTCGTGGAACCGAGTACAAAATTTTATAAATGACATACCGGCCAATCTTGATTTTGGGGAAGTAGTTAAATCTGCTATATTAGATCAAAATGAGATCAATTCGATAAAAGTGCAATCCGTTAGTTATAGATACAGCCCTAACAATGATAATGAAGGCTTTTCTGTTGGCCCAATTAGTATTGAGGTGAACAAAGGTGAAGCATTGTTTATTATTGGGGGCAATGGAAGTGGTAAAACAACACTGGCAAAATTATTAACAGGACTTTATACCCCTCAGGAAGGAAATGTGTCAATAAATGATAAAAAAATTGGTTCGAATGAAATTGGTGAATATTTCTCTGTTGTGTTTAATCCATGCCATTTGTTTCAAAAAGTGTATAATACCGATCTAAATGGTAAATCAGATGAATTAACCAATTATCTTACATCATTTCAATTAGATGAAAAAGTCAGCGTAGAGGATAATAAATACAGTACCATTGAACTTTCGGGTGGACAAAGAAAAAGATTAGCCCTTTTACAATGCTATTTAGAAGATAAGCCGATTTTTCTTTTCGATGAATGGGCTGCCGATCAAGACCCTGAGTTTAGAAAATTTTTCTACAGAGAATTAATACCTAAAATGAAAAGGCAGGGAAAAATCATTATAGCTATTACTCACGATGATCATTATTTTGATGCAGCAGATAAGGTTCTAAAATTAGATATGGGTACAGTTGAATACATTAAAGACGCTGTAGATTTTAAGAGAGGAGCTTTTTCCGTAGCTTAGGTAGATGTTTAAAGACTAAATTGGTCTAAAATTATGAATATCAAGAAATTGGGATTGAAATCTCAATTTCCACATACAAGATCTGTCAACCTGTGAAGGAAAAGGTTATTTAATCTTTGTGTATGATATAGGTTACAACGAAGTTATAGGGAAGTTTGAAAAGAAAAAATATGAATTAATTGAGAAGTAAAGAAATGTCGAAGTTTAAACTATTTTGCCTCCCCTATGCAGGAGGCTCAGCAGTAATATTTAATAAATGGAAACAGTATCTGAGTACTGATATAGAGTTAGTGCCAATAGAATTAGCAGGTAGGGGAAAGCGCATTCATGAATCTTTTTATGTTGATCTACCGGAGGTTATAGAGGATGTTTTTGGAATTATTAGTAAAATGATAAATGGTGGTTCTTATGCCTTATACGGTCATAGTATGGGAGGCTTGATATCTTATCAGTTGTATATAGAACTTAGGAAAAGAAAATGCAAGCTTCCAGAACATGTCTTCTTTTCAGGTAGAGGAGCTCCTCATATTGAGAGACCTGATGAAAAGAAGTATCATCTATTAGAAGAATCTGAATTTAAAAAACAAGTACTTGAATTAGGAGGAACTCCACCCGCTTTTTTTGAATATCCCGAACTTTTGGAAATCTTTTTACCTCTTTTAAGAAATGATTTTAAATTAGCCGAAACAGATACACATCATGGAGAGATCCATCCTTTAGATTGCAATATTTCTGTTTTTTATGGGGAAGATGAAGACCTTACTATTGAACAATGTGAAGGATGGAATATGCACACCAATAAAATGTGTAACCTATATAGCTTTCGCGGTGGACACTTCTTTTTACATGATGAAATTGAGCAGATAGCGAGAATAGTCAATGAAAATTTATTGACTAACTTGTGGTGCCAACAAGAAACACAAAAAATTGAAACTCATTTTTAGAGAGTTTTACACAATGAATGTGATATGAGAATGTTGTCTTAGGAATGTACGTGCAAGATTTATAGCGTTCTAAATGAATCATATTTATGCGTGAAGATGTTGAATTACAGATAAAAGAAGATTAAATGATGGATTTACCATTTAAATATGAGTCTACCCTGTCAGATGGGCGCATAATATCTATAAAATGACAATAAACTGTATCAAAATCTATTATACAGAGTTCAATAATCAGCTTCCTGAACAGCTTTACTATAACTATTTAAACCAGATGCCAATTTCTATTCAAGAGAAAAATAGCAAATACAGACGATGGCAAGACCGACATTTGCATCTGTTTGGAAAGTTGTTACTGTTGTCTGGACTTAAGGATTATGGATATAGTATTAGTATATTGGATGAAATTAAATTTAATCAATACTCCCGTCCTTATGTCGATGGAAATATAGATTTTAACATTTCCCATTCAGGAGAGTATGTTATATGTGCTATTGGAAAAGGTTTAAGGCTTGGAATAGATATAGAGGAAATCATTGAGATTAATTTAAATGATTTCAGACAAGTAATGACATATGAGCAATGGTATGATATAATAGATTCAAAAGATCCTATACGTTCTTTTTTTAAATACTGGACAATCAAAGAAAGTGTTATAAAAGCAGACAGTCGCGGTTTATCTATACCCCTGTTAGACATACATGTGAACAATGATGAGGTTTTTTATGAAGATAAAATGTGGTATCTGAAAAACTTGAACTTTATCAATCAGTACTGCGCTACTTTAGCAACTAACAAACAAGATGTTATAGTCGAATTAAGATATATCGATTTTTACAAATAAACAGAATTGAAATAGTAACATGGAGGAAGGATCCAAAAAATTCTAGAAGTATAAAGACTTTATTGCAATGTGATAGGTGTGTATCGTAGTTCTTTTCTTGCCTGTGAAGATTCGACTTTTTATCATTTGTTTTGTAGACTCCTTTTATACAAAAGGAGGAATTCCTCCACAATTATAGGGTATAGAATGATTTTTTAAAAAATCCATAATAAACTTAAAAATAGGATATGGCACGGTGCATAAATTGTAAAAGGTTATGGTGTAGTGTTAGCTAAACGATATTGAATTATGATTTGATTATCCAATAGATTGTTTTAGATTATTTTATTGGGAATTTAAAATGAAAATAATGTTGAAAAACGGAGAGCGATTTAACTTCGCAGAAGCGTTTGCGGTTAAAAGAAGTCTGAGCTTTTCAGATCGGTGGCAACAGATGACTATATAGAGGCATGAAATGATGGCGAAGTAAATAAACGATAAAAATAGATAAATATTATGATGATTACTGAACTCAGCAGGGGTAAAGAAATATTACTATTTGCGTTTATGCTAAATCTTCCTTTTTTTATAGCGACCTAAATCCTGAAGAATCTTATAGTTTGCTTCGACGAAAAGAATCTAATATTAATAATTCCAAATTAATTTTTTAACTATGATTTATAATAATGGTAAATTTATCTTGGCTATTGGTTTTATATTGTCTATTGTATTCATCGGTTGGTATTTAAAAAAGAAAAAGAAAAAAAAAATCTCGTGGAAAAGTTTAACTTATAGCGGACATATGTTTTTTGTAGGGGTAATTATTTATGTTCTATACGCATTATGTTATTACACTGTAGCAAATTATTACCCTAACAGAGAATTTAAAAAAGAAGATTGGTTGGGAAATATAGAAGAACGATATGAACTTTGCAATGATCTTGTAAAAAAGAAAAAAGACCTGCTCTTGGATAGGAGTGAAAGTGAGATAATAGATCAGTTAGGTCTTCCACTGTATAGGAACGATTCGACAATCCATTACTATTTGGGAATAACCCCTTCATTTTTTGCTATCGATCCAGAGTTACTGGTTATTCAGCTCAATGAAAACGGAGAATGTATCAATTTCTACAGAAAAAGACAAAGTTGACGGTGCAAAATATACTTATATCAGAGTAAACTGAAATATACTTAAAAGATTTAAAAAGATGAATAGTATCCAAAAGATGTTTAGATATCTGACATTAATTTGTTTTTTGTCTATAATAATCCTAGAAATAGGGTTCAGGCTTGTTCGCAGAGAACAATGGGTTAAACATGAATACCCTAAAGTATATACTTTTGATACGATATGTGGATATAAGGGGATTCCAAATATTGAAGGATATATAAGAAGGCCAAGTATAAGAAAAAAATTTAAACTTAATAACCAAGGTTTTTATGGGGCTGACTTCTGCATCCAAAAACCGGATAGCGTATTTCGAATAATTGTTGTTGGAAGCTCTGGGGTTGAAGGTATTTGGGCTAATCATAAAGAGGTCTTTCCACAAAAACTACAAAAACAATTCAAGAAAGAAGGATTTAAAATTGAAGTTATCAATTGTGCTATAAGCGGAAGCGATAGAGATCTTCAAAATATCAAACTTATTGAACATTATCTGATTAAATATAGCCCGGATTTAGTCTTGTATGAAGGACGAACTAGGATTTCAACAGGCAATTATCATAGAGATACTTATAAAGATTATTCTATTTTATATGCCGGAAATAATATGGAGGAAAGAACACATTCACGATATATTGCAGAACAGGAGGTAGAGCGTATCAAGCAATTAAAGATATTTACTGATTTATGGGATATAAGCTATATCCTCAGGTTTTATGGTCGGAGAGCAAACACACACACAATTCCATCGCTTTCAAACTGTTTGTCGAAATATGCCGAAAATAAAGCTGAAAGCTGGAATTATTCACGTTTTAAAAGTTACACTTTCGCAGAAAGCATTGATATTTTAAACCGGTTAAATAAAACACTCAAAAATCATTCTTGTAAACTTGTATTATTTCATTATGGTTCAATAAAGAAAAAGCAATTAATGGATATTAAAGAAAAAATAGAATTTCAGTGTATTTTTTTAAATATATCCGGAGAGAATTTAGGGCATAAATATGATGGACATTTTAATGAAAATGCTCATCAAATTATTGCAGAAGAAACATTTGCCAAATTAAAGCATTTCCTTCCTAAGGAATTTTATCCGAAAAATCACGAACCTAAAAATTAATTATTATCCACATTGATTTACACCAATAGTATTGTACTTAGTTGATCAATTATCAGTATTAAAAAATGTGAATATATTCCAGTATCATTATGTTTGGCAAGAGGGAGTGGATTAGAGAATGGAGTTTATCCCCATGAAGAGAATATTAATTATTAGTAGTTCCTTTTTTTCAAGTGGCGCAGAACATAGTTTATCTGATCTGACCGGTAAGCTGGATGACAAGTATGAGTTTATCATGACCATACCTGGAAAATCAGACTTTACTCATTCTGGAATATCGCATATTTACAATCTACCACTTATCTGGTTTTATAGAACATTCAATCCATTTAAACTATTCCTGTTTGCGTCAAATATACTTGTATGTTCATTTATCCTAATCTGGATTGTAAAAAAGCATCAGATCAATTTAATCTATGCAAATACAGCTAAGGCTAATGTTTATTCGGTTGTCGTAAAGATTTTCACTGGGAGGAAAATTGTCTGGCATGCTCGGGACAACCTTAGTCCAACACTTCTGAGTAAGTACCTTACAAAACATAGCGATACGATTATCCCTGTTTCAGAACACATTGCAGAACAGGTCAAGTCTATTAATGCTAAAGTGCAAATTGTATACGGGGGAGTTGATACGAAGAAATGGTCAACTGAAATTAAACCATCTTTTTCATTAAGAAAAGAGATGTCACTAAAAAACGGAACAATGCTTATTGCACAGATTGGGCAGTTAACAAGATGGAAGAATTATAGTGATTTTATCAAAGCAGCAGATATAATCACCAACAAATATAGCAATGTCCATTTCTTGATTATAGGGGGTGACCTTTCAAGAAGGGGAACAGGGTATAAAAAAGAACTTGAAAGATTAATATGTGAGCTAGGGATTGAAGATCGCATTCATATTTTAGGACATCGGGAGGAGATTAATCACGTAATGCCACAAATTGATATTTTGGCACACCCAGCTATTAATGAGCCATTTGGTAGAGTGTTAGTTGAGGCTATGGCACTGGAAAAACCAGTTGTTGCATATAATTGTGGCGGTTGTAGAGAGATTATTAAGGACAACGTGACTGGCTATTTGGTTGCCCTTGGCAATTATGAGGAATTAGCTGAAAAGATAATTTGCTTAATTGAGAATGAAGCGTTGAGACAACGGTTAGGTAATGCAGGAAGACAAAGGGTTATTGAAAAGTTTACTATTGAAAGAACTGCATGTGAAATGAGTAAGGCATTTGAAAATGCTTTTTTAGATTTATAAATGGTAGCTCCAGGAATGAATAAGATATTGATCAATGGCTTACAACTTGATAGCAAAAATACAGGTGTGCAATACTATGCTCAGAACCTTTATCAGGAAATGTGCAAGTCCATTCCCAATACATTTAATATTCATTTGCACTGCATCCCGCATAAAGGGACACCTAACCTGATAGGAAAGCGTTATGGAAGGGTATTCTATGAAAATACCAGACTTCCAACTTACCTGAGCAAAAATAACTATACCCTTTTCCATAGTCCCAATTATGTTCTCCCGTATTTTATCACTACTCCTTCCGTATTAACCGTACATGACGTGCTGGCTATTGAAAGACCAAGACTATGTCAGGATTCATCGGTCGTTTACCATAAACTATTAATGGGGCGTTCTATAAGAAAAGCAGCAAAAATCATCGCAGTATCCAACACGGTGAAACAAGATATATTAAGGCATTTCAATGTTCCGGAAGCAAAAATTCAAGTCATTTATAATGGTGTAAGTGCAATTTTTAAAAAAACATTGGATCCACTCCTGTTAAGAAAATATAGTTTGCCGGAAAATTATGTGCTGTTTACTGGAAATATTGAGCCTAAAAAAAACCTGGAACGACTGATTAGGGCTTTCCACATATTAAAAAAAGATACGAGTATCCCCCATAAGCTAGTAATAACCGGAAAGAAAGGCTGGAAATACAATGGGGTATTTAAAACAGTTGAAGAATTGGTGTGTGGCAATGAAATTATTTTCACAGGTTATGTTCCTGAAAGCGATCTTCCAGCTCTGTTCTCCATGGCAAGCTTGTTTGCATTCCCTTCTCTTTATGAGGGCTTTGGTATTCCTCCATTGGAAGCCATGGCCTGTGAGGTGCCTGTGTTGGTATCCAATAAAGGGGCGTTACCTGAGGTGACAGGAGGGAAGTGCCTACAGGTCAACCCATACAATGTAGAGGATATTGCAATGGGAATGTATAAACTCCTTACCAATCACCAATTGCGTGAAAGAACCATTTTGGAAGGGAAGGGATGGGCAAATCAGTTCACATGGAAAGAAGCTGCCAGCAAAACCATAAAGCTTTTTGAACGAGTACTTGATTTAGAAAGATGAAACAACTGGTTAATAAATTAAAATCAAACAGAATATTAAAATCCTCAGCGGGACTGTTGGTAATTACCTTACTGGTAAAAGTTGCTGGCTATGTTGAAAAACTTGTGCTTGCCAATTATTTTGGAACCAGCTATCAGGTAGATGTTTATCTTCTTGTACTGGGGATTGTTCTCAGTATTTTCTTTCTTTTCAGGGAGGTTGTGGAACCAGGCTTTTTAAATACTTTCCTGGAAGCAAGAAACAAAGGAGAAGAGCAAATCGCCTGGGGGCTATTCAATAAAGGCATTCATCTTATCTTTTTCATTACATTATTTATTGGAATCATTTCATATTTTTTCCCCAATATAATTTCTGGTGTATTTGCCCCAGGTTTTAAAGGAGAACAATTATTACTTTCCAATAAAATGGTAAAGGTAATTATGCCAGCCTGTATATTTCTTGCCATTTCCACCCTCACCAGTATAACCCTGAACGGATTAAAAATATTTGCCTTGCCGGCTTCGGGAGAACTTGCGTTTAAGGGAGCAATAATTATTTGTATGGTTGTTCTTTATCATAGTCATGGGATTTCTGCAGTGGCAATAGGTGTTGTTGTTGGCTCCGTAGTTCGGTTGGGCGTCCATCTGACCAAACTATGTCGCCAAATAAACTTTAAAAAAGTAAGTATTTCTGGGAGCTATAAACTGCAGATTTGGCAACTTACCTGGCCATTGTTAATCGGTGTTGGTTTTTCTCAGGCTAGCGGACTTATCGACAATATTTTTGCTTCATACCAGCAGGAAGGAGCAATAGCAGCATTAAGCTATGCAAAGAAAATAGCTGAACTTCCGGTTGTTGTTTTTCCCTACGTATTAAGCATTGTTGTTTTTCCCTACTTCTCACAGCTGGCTATCGAGAATAGAGAAGGAAAGCTTAAAAGCCTGTTGGCAGATTCACTTAAATGGATTGTTATCGCATTTGTACCCATCGCCATGTCCATCTTTGTTTTTGCAGTGCCCATTGTTGAAATTATTTTCCAACGCGGAGCCTTTGATGCAGAGTCAACCATGCTTACTTCAAGACCGTTGGCAGTATATTCAACTGGAGTCGTCTTTTTTGCCATTGAAACCATATTGGTTGTTTTTTATTATGGCAATGCCGATACGAAAACCCCTGTGTTCATTGGGATGGCATGTGTGGTATTGAATATCCTGTTAACCTGGCTTTTTATTCGACTTATAGACTTTACTGGAATTGCCCTGGCCTTTGTGGTACAGAAGACAGTTAAAAACCTTACTTTGCTTTACCTCCTGAAATACAAGCTAACATACAACAGCAAATTGGTACTGACATTTTTATTGAAAGTGCTCTTAGCTTCAACAGTGTTTCTTATCGTCATAATAGGTTATAATGTTTTTCTAATGAAAGGATATGATGGGGGAACCTTTGGCAAAATAGGAACATTGGCATTGTGCCTTAGTGCAGGAGGAATGATTTATCTGCTAGCATTAGGTCGAATGGGTATTTTAAAAGTTAGTGGGGATGAATAATTTTAGAATAAAAATAATTTTTTACTCGATTTTGATTTTAGTAGCTATATTGTTTTTTTCACTGGAACTTTACATCCGGTTATTTACAGATTATTGCGAGCCTTGGTTTGATAAAAGGACAAAGATTGTTAAACGAAAGAGTGGCTCTGAAGGTAATTATAAAACACAATTTACCAATACCGGATATTTTAGGATTAATAATGAAGGATGGAATTCTCACCGGGATTATTTTCCCAGAAAGAGTTTTAAAGGTACAGTTAAACCCGAGAAGAAAAGTAAAACAAGAATCGCAATTATAGGGCATTCAAATGTTGAAGGGCTTCGTGTCCCTGTTGGGAGAACATTATCCAAAGTGTTGGAGGATGGATTAATCGAAAACGGGATAGATGCAGAAGTATATACATTTGGTTTTGGAGGCATGCATATTGCTCAGGCCTTACATGTTAGCAGATATGTAACTGAAAAGTACCAACCTGATATTTTGATTATTGGTGCAAGCTTTACAGGTTTCTTGTATGACAGGACAATCGGCGATAATTTTTTATCCCTGGATATACAGGAGGACGGAATGATTCGCGAAGTTCCTCCTTTAAAGTATATTGAAAAAAGCAAGTCCCCATTAACCATATTATATTGTTCGAAAGTCATAAAATTTGCAGATATAAGATTCAAACTGGGTGAAAACCTAAATTTTTTATTTAGATCGGACAGTTATAGGAGAGATCATATTTCAAAAAAGAAAAATCCATTGATGATTAAAGGATCCGATTATGAAAGAAAGATATTATCTGGGATATATTACTTGATGGAAAGGTTTAAGGAGGATGAGCTTAAATTAGGTACCGGTACACGAACATATTTTATTGATTTTCCGATTAATATTCCAACGTTTAACAATTATCGGGATCAATATCCCTTAAGTTTGATGAATTTTCATAAGGAAGTAAATTATATCATAAGCACGTATGATTTCCCCATTATCAATTTGGAAAAGGCTCTGTTAATGGATTATCGAATAAATAGGCAAAAAACGGATTTCCCTGGTGATATGCATTACAATGCCCATGGCCATAAGGTCATAGGAGAATATTTAGTGAAGAGTTTTATCGACATCCTTAAACAGTAATATTTGTTTATGGGGAAAATAAAAAGAAATAGAGTACTTGATATAGGAATGCGGCATTCAAATGATGATTCTAGGAAAAAGCTGCATGTCGCATATATTATCGACAGGTTCCCGTCACCGACAGAACACTTTATCTTGAACGAAATAACCAGTCTGGAAAGAAGGGATATTCGAATAACCATTCTTGTGCTTAGAAAACAAAAGAAATACCTTGACATGCCAGAACTCAAGAAGTTGGAATCTCCTGTTAGATATCTTCCCCGGATATTCCTTGCACTGCCTTTTCTTGTGTATTTTTACTATCCCTCATTACTATTCTGTGCAAAAAAACATAAACAGGGCTTTAAACTCCATTCGCCCAAATCTTTTTTTAAGTTGTTCAGAGATTATTGCACAAACTTGTTCTTTTTTGCTTACTTAAAAGGGAAAGATATAGATCATATCCATGCACATTTTGCCTTTGTTGCTACGGATATTGCCAGCTTGCTGTCTGAGAAGTTAGGTGTAAAGTGCAGTTTCACAATGCATTCTAGGGATATTTACCTGAACAGCCCACAACGGTTAGGAGAACTGCTGAGCAAAGCTTCGTTTGCCATAACCTGCACAAATTATAATAGGGATTATATCAATAAACTTACCAGTCAAAAGTATGGTAAAAAGATATTCACGGTTTACCATGGGATCAATGTATTAAAGTGGGGAGGGGGAGAACAAGCAAAAAAGAAAGTTTCCACGGACATCAGAATTCTTTCGGTGGCAAGGCTGGTGGAGAAAAAAGGACTTGTGTACCTACTGGAAGCTGTCAAACGGTTAACACGTGGAGGACACAATATTCAGTGTACTATTATAGGGAAGGGGCCCCAAGAAAAACAATTGAAAAGCTTTATTAAAAATAATGGACTTCGTGAACATGTACACATTTTAGGTTTCCAACAGCGTGACGTTGTAAGGAAGTACTTAATGGAGGCAGACATATTTTTATTGCCCTGTACTGTTGCTAAAGATGGAGACAGGGATGGCCTGCCCAATACGGTACTGGAAGCGATGGCCATAGGCGTACCAGTTGTTTCTACAAATGTTTCGGCAATCCCGGAGGCGATCAGAGACAGGAAAACTGGCATGTTAGTGAATGAAAAAGACGAACTTGCCTTAGCAAAAGCAGTCTCTGAACTTTTGGAGAATAAAGGACTGTACCGTCAAATTGCCAAAAAGTCACGAAAAGAAATAGTTGAACGATTCGACCATCAAGTCTCCATTGGTCAATTACTGGCAATTTTTAAGGATAATATATAATAAAACCAATGGCATTAGGAGTTGCCCTTTCCATTGTTACATGAAAAAAATCAAAATATTATATGGGCTTGAAGCCGCTGGGGGCGGGGCTTTAAAACACTTAACCTATCTGTCCACAAAGTTGGATAGGAACACATTTGATATTACCGTTGTGCTTTCATCCTCCAGGGAGGAAGATATTAGCTTGGAAATGGAAAAGATGAAAGTCGCAGGAACCAGGGTGTTGATATTCTCCATATGCAGAGGCATTAACCCTGTTAAGGACCTGGGTTCCCTTTTTAAACTGGTTGTTTTACTGGCAAGGGAACGGTTTGATATTGTACATGCACACAGTTCGAAGGCAGGTGCATTGTTTAGGGTAGCTGCCTGGATATGTAGTGTGCCTAAAATTTATTACACGCCTCATTGTTTTTATTTCCAGGGAAAAAAAGGTATGAAGAAATTGGTCTTCGTCCTTCTTGAGCGGATGCTTTCGAAAATTACATCAATGGTTATTGTTTCAGAAGGGGAACATGAACAATGTATACGGCACAAGGCCGTCAGTATAGAAAAACTTGTTAATATCAACAACGCCATTGATTTTGATGAATATCGACAAGATAAGGAAAACGCAAAAATGAAAACAAATCTGGGCATCCCGGCAAACACCTTTGTCGTTGGAGCTATAGGAAGGCTGACCCAACAGAAAGACTGGGAGACCTATGTGTTCATGGCCGTCGAAGTATTGAAAACACACCCCGACGTTAGGTTTCTTATCATTGGGGAGGGGGAACTGTATGGTGAAATCCGTAAACTCATTTACAAATTGGGATTAGAAAGGAAGGTTATGCTTACTGGACATGTACGTGAAATACATAAATTATACGGGATAATTGACGTTTATGTGAACACATCCCTATGGGAGGGGTTACCCTATGTTTTTTTGGAGGCAATGAAATACGGGAAGCCCATTGTTGCTACCGACACGGGTAACGGTGCGGCAATCGTAAATGGAGAGAACGGCTTCATAAGCCCGGTAAAAGATTACTGTTCTATTGCTGAAAGGGTAGTTTTACTTATTAATGATAGGCAGATGGTTTTGAAAATGGGAGAAAAAGGAGTCAATAGACTAACTGTGAAATATTCTTTTGAACGGTTTATTAAACAGCACGAGAGGCTTTATCTAAAAGGAATATCCGGTAGTACAGGAGCATCTGGGTGAAGGACAGGGAAATGCTTATTATCTGTTGTATTTTTCATCAGGTTAAAGTGGCATAAAGAGTTCCTTGGTGGTTAATTATTTAAGAGCTAAAACTTAGCTCCAGAATGAGTATGTTCAGAAATTATAGTTCGTAAGGATTAATTAATCATTCCGGTTTTTGTTGCATATCCAGTTTTTCTATAATATCTGTGATTAAACTTTTAGTAAAATTAGATAAGGTAATTTTGCAAAATCATGGAGGAAATTAATCAATTCCCTTTTCGCAAATTTCTATTGAAAAAAGTTTTGCTCAAATCCTTTTAATGTATATATTTGCCACCGCAAACTTAGAATGACAGTTTTGTGACATAATAAGACAAAGGAAGAATTATACTTTTTGTTACAAAATCGTTACAGGCTAAGTAAAGAAGTTGATAACATATTGAAAAACATTGATATTGGTGGCATGGGTTCAGTTCTCGTCGTCACCGCAAAAAGGAACAGTTCTTTAAAAATTTTTCATCAATTATTTTTGATTGGTTTGTGTGATGAAAAATGAAGTTGCGGGTTTCCTTCCCGAAGCTTAGGGATCGGGATCATCACCGCTTAAAAGAAACAAAGTTTTTAAAGAAATTTACTATATTTTGGTGGCGTAGTTCAGTTGGTTAGAATGCCGGCCTGTCACGCCGGAGGTCGCGAGTTCGAGTCTCGTCGTCACCGCAGGAAGAAACAAAGTTCTTGAAGAAATTTACCACGTTTGGTGGCGTGGTTCAGTTGGTTAGTCCCGATAGCTATCGGGAGCCAGCCTGTCACGCCAGAGGTCGCGGGTTTCCCGAGTCCTCAGGATCGTCACCGCAGAAAAGCTCAGATAAATGAGCGTCAAAAAATGAAAAAAATGTGTAGGTCAACGACTTACACATTTTTTTGTGCCCTGTAGCGACATCGAAAATGACAAAATACCAACACCGGGTAAGAGAGGCTGTGTGAAAACAAAAAAGAATTTTCAAAAGATGACACCCATTGCTTACATTTTAACCTTCTCCCCAAGGCTTCCTTGCGGTTAAAAAATCGCACCATCCGTTTCGTTGAAGTGCCGTATTGTCATATTCCCAATCCACCTGGTGGTTTATTGACCCAATAAAACCAACCCGTCTTATGGAGTGATCCCATATTAGGAACGTCACCCTGAACTTGTTTCAGGATCTTGTTTTCAGATAGCTTATTATCAGCCATGTAGGGATGATGAAACAAGTTCAGTATGACATAATAAAGCATGATATGACATAATACGGATATTCATTCTTTCTTTATTTTTTTGTGGAAAATCCATTAGATTTAATGTGTTTGAGTGTCAAATAACAACAGAGCGAAGAGTAAAGGAGGAAAGGGTGTAGGTGATAAAGCATTGGAACCGATAGCTAACTGCAAATTACCTGGCGTACTCATTTATCTTGAATTTATTTTTTAGATTTGCCTATCTGATTCTTTATGGTAGATAGAAACCAAATATCATTTCAAAAAGAAAAGTTTGAGCATATTTATAACCGGTACTTTTCATTTTTCTTCGAGATTGCATGTCAATTCCTGAGTAATAATGAAGATGCCAAAGAGCTTGTACAGGATGCATTTATAAAACTTTGGGAAAAAGAAATATACTTCAAACCAGAGCAGGAGTTGAAAAACTTTTTATTTATCCTCATTCGGAATAAGTGTTTAAACCACTTGAGGGATCAAAAAAAAAGCTTGAAAATGGTGGATAGCCGTGGGTATATGCTCGCTACCATAAACTACAAACTTTTAAGTGAAACCGGTGAAGATATTCTGTTACATCATGAACTCATTGGAAAAATACAAACGGCTATTTCCAATTTAAGTCCGCAGTGCCAGGAAGTATTTCGATTAAGTCGTTTTGAAGATTTATCGAATAAAAAAATTGCGGAAAGAATGGATATTTCCATAAAAGCTGTAGAAGCAAATATGACCCGGGCATTAAAAAATATTAGACAGGAATTATTGCCTTACCTGTCTGAAAATGAGACTTCTGGTATGTCAAGGTTATATTCTGTCCTGGCTTCTTTGTTATAAAATTGTAAACTTCATATAGGGCTGGAGCTTCAACTTGTGTTTTTAGTGTATAGAAACACATCATATGGATAAAATTAAACATCTATTGATCCATTTTTTGCAGAAAAATTCAAGTAATGAAGAACTTGAAGAAATGGAGCATTGGCTAAAAGAAACTGCCAACAGAAGAATGTTGTCAAGTTATCAAAAACTCTGGGTGTGGAGTGGTCAATTGAAGCCGCGAAAACCACAGATTGAGTTTGAGACTATATGGAATAAGATTGAAAATCAACGTACATTCCATATACCCAGGCATATTTGGAAATATGCTGCTGTACTTTTGTTGTGCCTGAATATCGGGTGGGGAGCTATTTATCTGTTTCAGCAGAAGAATCAATCAACTCTTTCTCAATCCATTGAAATAGCTGCAGGGCAATCCGCAAATTCGATTATTACCTTACCAGACCAATCTTTGGTTTATTTGCATCCTGGTTCCAGGTTGGAATATGACTTTGGATCGGGAAACGATAGCCGGGATGTATTTCTTGATGGGGAGGCATATTTTGAAGTCGAAAAAGATGTCAAACGACCTTTTACCGTTCATACCTCCAAAGCAGATATTCGTGTCCTTGGGACAAAGTTCAATGTGTTTGATACCAGGGAGTCAGAAATTGCTCAAACAACCCTGGTGGAAGGGAAAGTTGAGTTTACCACGAACTATGGGAAGTCCTATATTCTTAAGCCCAGTCAGATGATTGAATTGAACACGGAAACAAAAACGGTTCAATTGAATCAGGTAAACACAGAACTATACACGGCATGGAAAGATGGGAAGATTATATTCAGAAATGAATCGCTGGGGAACATTGCCAGAAAGTTGGAACGGACCTATCATGTGAAATTTATTTTCGAAAATCCTGATTTAGCGTCAGCATATGAATTTTCAGGAACTTTTCATCGGGAAACTTCCATTGGGGAGGTGCTCCAAATGCTTCAAATATCCATTCCTATGGATGTTAAGCGAACAGAGCGGTTTCCTGAACCTGATTTGATCTATTTGAAATAAAAAAGGCGAGTAATATTGGTGGTATTACTCGCCAAATATAAGGGACTGACAATCCCTAAATATTAATATTAACTATACAAATTTATGAAAAAAAAATCTGTATCCAACGGGTCTCTGGCTCGTTATTACTTGAAAAAACTGTGTCTTATGATGCGATTAATGACGTTTGTGATTTTAGTTTCAGTATTTGTCACACAGGCAAATACTGTGAGTTCTCAATCAACCAGAATAACATTGGAGTTGAAAAACGCCAGTTTGATTGAAATTCTTGAGCAGGTGGAACAACAACTCGACATTGGATTTTTGCTTCCCAGTAATTTATTAAAAGATGATCGGAACATTAATCTGTCTGTAAAGGATGAAACGATTGAAAGCACCCTAAAACAAATTTTAACTCCCAATGGGTATAATTATGAGTTTGTTGGAAAAAATGTGGTAATTACCGGAAAAGGGGATACCCAACAAGCCAATACATCTAAAGATGTAAAAGGTAAAGTGATTGACTCTTCCGGACAATCCCTACCTGGTGTTTCGATTGTTATTAAAGGAACAACAACAGGAACGATTACTGATTTTGAAGGAAACTATACGCTTTCAGGGGTGTCAGGAAAAGCTACTCTGGTATTTTCGTTTGTGGGAATGGTAAGCCAGGAAGTTGTCGTGGGAAATCAGAATGTGATCAATATTACACTTGAAGAAGATGCGGTTAGTATTGAAGAGGTTATTGCTGTAGGGTATCAAACAAAACAAAAAACAAATTTAACGGGGTCTGTTTCAACAGTATCTGCGGAACAATTGGAAAACCGGCCTACGCCACGATTAACCGATATATTGGACGGTTTAGCGCCAGGTTTGAATATAACAAGAACAAATGCCGGTAAATTAGGTGGCGGTGGTGTATCCATTGATATCGGTGGTATTGCTTCAAGATCAGATGCAGGTGTATTGGTTGTAATTGATGGTATACCTCAAATTGGAACTAACACACCACTTAACAATGTTAACCCTAACGATATCGAGAGTATTAGTGTGTTAAAGGATGCTGAGGCTGTGATTTATGGAGCAAGAGCATCTGGCGGAGTCCTTGTAATTACAACAAAGAAAGGAAAGGAACCAAAAATTTCCGGACAGGTCAGTGCTACTTTTAAGACACCTAAATATTATGCTCGCAGGGCAAATATGTATGATTATTTCCACGCAATGAATGATTACTATGAAGAAGTTGGACAAGGTCCAATATCAAATTGGCAAAAGGTATTTGATTTCATGATTGATAATAATATTACGCGTGAGGATGTATTGAGCAATGAAGGAAAATATGAAATTACTGACGGGGCTCAGTTTGGAGCGGATACACCTTATTTGAGATTTGGCCACACAAATTGGTCTGAAACATTTTACGGGTCAGCTATTACAAAAAATTACAATGTAACCGCTTCCGGTGCGACAGATCAGGTTAATTATTATGTGAGTGCAGGTATTGTAGATGATGAAGGTATGTTGCGCTATGGAACGAATACGCAGGATACCTATTTTGCCAGGTTGAAAATGGAGTATAACCATAAAGATTATCTGACTATTGGTGCTAATATCAATCTTCGCCACACGAAAACAGAAGAGCCAAGTGAAATTGATAATGCTCAGTTTTGGGCAGGTATCCGCGCGACATACGACCATCCTTATACAAAGGAAGGGCGATATATGAGCATGTATACATCCTGGTATAATCCAATTGGATTGGTGGAAGAAGGAGGTGACAGAGAACTGAAATCTTATGACATACAACCACAGTTCTATGTTGATTTTAAGCCATTCAGGAATATGATTATAAGTGGGAGAGTATCTCAAAACCTGGGAATTTTCAACAGAAAGGAACTTTTTAGATCTGTTAACTTCTATAATGGTAATGAAGGCTGGTATGATTGGAGCAGACGGCCGGAGCATAATGTATATTCAACCAGGAGATATACGGGCAACACCACAATCGCAAATGTGCAGGCATCTTATAAAGTGGCGGTAAATGATGATCATACAATCCGTTCTTTAGTTGGTGCTTCGCACGAGGAATTTCACCAGGAGTGGGTAGATGCCTGGAGGAGAAATTTGGTATCTGACAGGTTGCATACCTTACGGTTGGGTGATTCAGAAGAACAATACAATAACGACCTGGCCGAACAATGGGCCCTAAAATCCTATTACGCTAACTTGAGTTATTCGTATAAAGACAGATATGTCGTTGAAGGTAACATGCGCTATGATGGTTCATCGCGGTTTATTGAAGGACAAAAGTGGGAAGATTTCTACGGAGCCGGTATTTCCTGGAATATTAGTAATGAGCCATTCTTCAAAAGTCTAAACCTCCGTAGCATTGATTTTTTTAAATTTCGTGGAACATGGGGGCAAATGGGTAACCAGGTAGGAGGTATTGGTTTGTACGACTTTGCCCCAACGATTACAATTGCAAATTCATCCTATATTATGGGTGCTCCGGGTTCATATTACACCATTCAAAGGGCAAGAAGTAATGGTTTCCCGGCAGTGGACAGAACCTGGGAAACAGCAGAGAAATTAAACTTTGGGTATGATATTGAAATGTTAAATAATAGGTTAACATCCAGCTTTAACTATTCAGTAACGAATACCAGAAATATGTTCTATAGAGAAGAATTTCCAAGTGTGCTGGGTACAAGCCCTCCATCCATTAATGGAGCACATGTTGAAGTAAAAGGTTGGGATTTTACAATTAAGTGGCAGGATCAAATCGGGGAATTGAAGTATTTTGCAAGCTTCAATATTTCTGATAATAAATCAATGGTAAAAGCTTTAGCTGATGCCAGGATTCCTGCTTTTGGTAAACCTAATCCAGATTGGAATCAGCATTTTATCGAAGGTTTTGCACCATATACCATTTTTGGTTTTGAATACGATGGTATTATCGCAAATGAACAGGAATTGGCTGAATATTATGAGAATGTAACTGCTGGTATTAGTTCAAAATTGCGTGTTGGTGATGTGCGTTACAAAGATTTAGATGGAGATGGAGTACTGGAACGTAGTCTATACAAAGAAGATGAAAATGGTAACCCTACAGCGGATTCTGGTGATGCAGTTGATGTTGGAACGGAAACTCCCCATTACTTTTACAATATTAATCTGGGGGCTAGTTGGAAGGGATTTGACTTTAGTATTTTATTAACAGGGATTGGTCAATGGTACAAGTGGGATCAAACACCAAATCAATGGTCATTTCCCTGGAGGCAGCCAATGGATCATTATTTGGGAAATACCTGGACTGCTGAAAACCCTGATGCATTTTATCCGAGATACCATTCAAATTCCAATGCAGTTGGTTTTGACATGGTCAATAACAACTATAACACCATAAGCAATGCCCCGTATTTGAAACAAAATGTACCTTATCTTGCTATCAGGAATGTTAAGATCGGTTATACTTTACCAAAAACATGGGCTAACAAAGTAAAGACAGATAAATTGTACCTATACGTGAGTGGTAATGACCTTGGCTACATCGTAAATAAAATGCCGGGTAAAAGTTTCTCCCCGAGTCAACCATTTGAAACGAATTTAACACCTTATCCTTACAGTGTTTCAATAGGCTTGGATGTTAATTTTTAAAAGATAATGAAATGAAAAAAATAGCTATAATAATATTACTTGCAGCCTTTATTTTTTCGGGTTGCGAAAAGGATTTGGACTTATACCCATTGACTGAATTAACGAGTGATTCATTTTATAAAACAGAAAATGATTTTAAATTATTGGCAAATGGCCTGTACGAATACCTGCCTCAGCATCACGAAGATCCTGCTGTTGGTAGGGATGGGTGGAGTGACTTAGGATATACTCCGGGAAATCGGTTTTATGATGGCAGGTACATTGAGTCTGAGAGTGAAGGTGATTGGGATGCCGGGTATGCCCATATCCGAAGGACCAATGAAATATTGGAAGCTGTTGAGGCAGTTGAAGATGAAGGGTTAAAGTCCGATATTCAGCAATATAAGGGGGAAGCTTTGTGGTTTAGGGCATTTGAGTACTGGAAACTCCTTCACAATTTTGGTAATGTAATTATTATTGATAAAGTGCTAACAACCAATGATCCATTGCTTCTTGCGCCAAACAATACAATGTATGAAGTCGCAGATTTTATCCTTAATGATTTAGAAGTTGCCGAAAATTTACCGTTATCTACAGATCATCTTGACGGTCGAATCACAAAAGAGGCTTGTTTAGGATTAAAAGCACGTGTTGCATTATTTATTGGAACCTGGGCAAAATATCATGATGCCGGTGTTGATTATAACAGTTATTTGCAAACTGCTGCCGACGCTTCAGGAGCAATTATCGATGGAGGTAAGTTTGAATTATTTGATAGAAGGGATGTTTTGGGAGAAGAAAGTTATCGTTATTTCTTTACGCTGGAAAGTGAAGTAATGACAAACCCTGTTGGTTTAGGAAAAGAAGATCAAAATGAATCAATTTTATCGGTAAAATTCAATCGAACATTACGCAATCGGGGGTTTAGTTATGTTACTGTAAGACGAGATACCTATAGCCCGACTAAAAAGATGATGGATATGTATTTGGATGAAACCGGCTTACCAATTACACACGCAAATACGGTATTTGAAGGACATGGTGTTAGCATAGATCCCGTTACTAAAGTTGCTAATAATCATGAATACAATAAACGTGACCCGCGTATGCGTAACAACCACATCCAACCTTTTCAACAGTTCTGGTATGATATACCATATGATCGCGATTTTAACTGGACTCAGGAAGAATTGTTGAATACGGGTTCCTGGAATGACGGGTATTTAAGTTTTAATACGATAACCGGGTATTCTGCTCACAAATGGGGCAATGAAATAGGCCGGCCTATTGCTAATGATTATTATCTGATAAGATTAGCGGAAATGATGCTAATTTGTGCAGAGGCAAAATTTGAATTAAATGGCCAAATTTCAGATGCAGACTTAAATAAATCAATCAACAAATTACGTGACAGAGTTGGTATGCCTCATTTGACAAACAGTTTTGTTACATCAAATTCTCTTGATATGTTAACCGAAATCAGGCGTGAGCGTACAGTAGAATTATATTTGGAAGGTATGCGGAGTGATGATGTAAGGCGTTGGAAAACTGCGGAAGTTGAAATGGCAGAAGCATTAAAAGGCATTAAATGGGCTGGAACTATATTCGAAGCTCCGTTTGAGGTATTTAATGAAAGAACCGGGCAGATTGAAACAGTTGATAGAAGTTCTGCTCACAATTATGAATTAGATGAGAACGGCTTTTTGATTGCACAGCCTGCCTCAGAGAGACAGTTTACTGAAAAACATTATTTGAGGCCACTACCACTAAGGCAATTATTATTAAATGAAAACCTAAAGCAAAACCCTGGATGGGTGGGGCAATAAAGCATTATAAAAAGTCTTTTAAGGTGTATCAGTTGCTGATGCACCTTTATGTCCTTTTATAGCAGGAAGTTGTATGATTAGTTATGGAAATCAATTATTGTAAATTAAAATGAACAAAGTAAGCAGAACAGCAATTTTGACATTTATTCTGGTAGGATTTTTATTTGGAGTATGTCTGGCAGAAAAAAAACAATACGGATTACTTCATTCAAGGATTGGTTATGATCTGGAAGGAGAGAAGCGAGTAGTTATCCGTAATAATTCTAAAGATTTTCTAACCAGTAACACTCAGTTTTATATCTATGATGAATACCAGAATGTTGTTTATCGTGATACTTTTCAGCTGTGGGGAGAAAAATGGGGTGAATATTGGTGGATAGCCGATTTTAGCGAATTGAAACATACTGGGGAATTTACTTGCTCTGTTAGGTTTGCAGATGGGAAAGAATTGCAAACAAAACCGTTTAAGCTTGCAAGTAATCTTTTATGGGATGCCAGTTGGGAAACAGTAGCTCTTGAACAACTAAAACACCGTGTGGAATTTCGAAAGAACAATTACAAAAAACATGGACCTGAACATGCAGAAGGAGGTGGTTGGCAGGACTGTGGTGGTTATCTGCGCGAGACCAATAGTCATGCGACCATGCTTATCGGTTTATTTGATCTGATGGAATATTCAGCTGACAAGATTAATGAAGGGCAAATGAAAGAATTGGAAGAACAGGCTTTTATTGGACTTGATTATCTTGCTTTTTGTCAGGATAAGGCAGAGGAATTAGGAAAAGGTAAAGGAGCGATTATCCATGAATGGCCAAAGCACCGTAATGTTATAACCGGTGATGTGGCTAAAGGTGCTTTATGCTTTGCGAGAGCAGCTAAGTTGTTGAAGAGTTCTCATCCGGAAAAAGCCAATGAATATCTGGATCGTGCCAGGCATGCTTTTGGTTTTCTGGATAGGAACGGACCGATCCACCATTGTGGAGGAACGGATTTTCATGGAACAGTACAGCCAAATGACGGTTTTAACCCAGTCATCCATGGAGCGCCTGAGGGATTTGTGCGTCCAATTGAGTGGAAAACGCGTGATTTGGTTATGATGACCTGGGTGGCTTTTGAGCTATCTGATATTGTTAAGGTAGCTGAGTATGCTCAGAAAGTAATGGAACGCCAAATAAGTAAAGATGAAAAAGAAGGTAAATTTTACGGTCACTTTAAAGCATATGCTTCGGCCAGCCATAGTGAGAAGGCATGGGAGCACCATCATATGGGCTATGATGCAGGGGCAACTTTTCCTCATTACATTATTCCTTTGCTCCAAATGGTACAAAAGTTTCCGGATCATCCTGATATTTCAAAATGGGATAAAACCATAAAAGATTTTGCTTACGGGTACTTTCTTCCAGCCTGTTCTGATAATCCATTTTATTTATTACCCATGGGTTATTATGAAGGTGAAGGATTGCTGGTTTTTAGTGGTTTATGGCATGGAATGAACGGTGCTTATGGCTCAGCTGCAGCTTTGGCTTTGGAGTTACAAAAGTATACTGGTGACAGCAGGTTTGAAAAAATAGCAACTGGTAATTTGCAATGGATAGCTGGCCTGAACAGTGGAGTATTAGAAGAAGACAGATACGTTTCAAAAAGTATGATCTACGGGATTGGGGATGAGTATATTGGAAGTTGGACCAAAATACCGGGAACAATTTGTAACGGATTTGAGTCGGACGCCCAGTTCCATGTTGAAAAACCAAAGAAGGAAACTGACTGTCCGCATGTATTTACCGATGAAGGCTGGATTACCCATTCGGGAGGTTGGCTTAGTGCAATTAGTAGATTAGACCGTTAAGGTCGTTAAATCAGTGAGACTATGATTTCAGGATCCGGCAGCCGCCGGAGAACTGAAATTCGCTAAACCAGACCGATCCTGATCACAGTGCGCGGGATCTTTGGGTTTTAACTTGCCATCCCTATCGGGAGGTTCCCCGTTCTTTGGGACGATAATATGATAATTCATTAGCTGGTGCCCCGCCTGCTTGCGGTGGGGTAGTTCATTGTATCAGAAGAAAAGAATTCTTACACAAAAAGAAAAGAAGTTTAAAGATTCGGTATTCGAAAAAATAGACTTCTTTTGTGCACATAATAGTATTAATACTTAATTTGTGAAAAATAAGATTTAGATACTTTTCAGCATAATTTGAGTACATTTGTTGTTAAAATTTTATCCGTCCTTTACTGGTTATTTAGCTGCAAGCATATGATTTTGAATAAAAAGGATAATGAAAAGCTATTGATAAAAGGAATGATACAAGGTGATCATGCATGCTTTAGGCAGTTATTCGAAATGTATAGCCCTGTTTTGTATCGCTTTTCATACAACTATTTGAAATCAAAAGATGAAGCCGAAGATGTTGTGCAGGAAACCTTTGTTAAAGTTTGGAACAGAAAAGCCCAAATAAATATTTCCGGTTCCTTTAAGTCTTACCTTATAACCATTGCCTTAAATCTAATCCGGCAACATTTTAATTCGATTTCAAAAGATAATGAACTGAGAGATGAGTTATTAATAGAATTGTCTAATGAATCAACAAAATACAGCGAAGAAAGTAGATTTGAGGAGCTTGTCTCCAGACTGGAAATGCTAATTAAACAAATGCCACCTAAACGGCAGTTAGTTTTTCATAAAAACAAAATTGAAGGGTCAACAGCCAAAGATATTGCCAGCGAATTAAATATAACAGTTAAAACAGTGGAGTATCATGTAGCAGAAGCAATGAAATTCCTGAGAAAAGAGTTTCAGTGTATAGGGACTAACTTCCTCGATCTTTTCTGCTTGTTTCGTAAATTTAAGTTGGATAATCCAATTAGCTAAGAAAACACAACTCTTGATTCACACACTCTCTCTCCCTCTCTGTAATTGTCTTAATTCCAGATTTTAAGTTTTGTTTCGATATTTAAATTGCATTTTTTCATTGAAAAAATACTTCTCCCCACCTAGGGTTTTTCCAAATCTTTCGATGTAGATTATAAAAACATCCAAATTAGTGAATCAACGATGGTCATAGTCTTACATTAAATAATGTGATTAGATGGGAAATAGAAATAATGATAAAATTCTGAAACGATATTTTGAAGGTGTATATTCTCTTAGGGACTATCTCACCATAAAAAGATGGTTTAAAGATGATAAGTTGTTTTCGAATGTGAAAGATAAAATTGTGGAAGACTGGGAAGAAACGAGTTCTGATGTAATATTGGATGAAACCCAGGTAAATCGAATGTATGCTACAGCAGCCGGAAAAATTTTGCAGGACGAGTTTCATCAAAAATCTTTTGTATTTAGATATCGTCAGCTTGTATATCGTATTGCGGCAGCATTAGTTATTGGAGTATTTATTGGTATAGCTGCAAATAGCTTAATGCAAAAAGATCCTCAACCTGTATATTATACAGCATTCTCCCCCAAAGGATCAGTTTCAGAGATGCAGTTGCCGGATGGAACTACCATAATGCTTAACTCTGATTCCAGAATTAAATACAGTATCAATGGCGAAGATGGAAATCGCGAGGTTTTCCTTGAAGGAGAGGCTTGGTTTGATGTGGCCAAACAAGATGGAAAGCCATTTATAGTACAAACCCCATACTACGTGGTGAATGTATTGGGAACCAAATTCAATGTAAAAGCTTATAGCGATGACGATGAGGTGGTTACTACCCTGGAGGAAGGAAGTATCAAAATTGGTTCAACAAAGAAACTTAACTTAAAGGAAGAGGTTCAGCTTAAACCGGGAGAGCAACTTTCCTATACGAAAAGCTCAAAAGAACTTACATTAAAAAAAGTGAATACGGAATGGTATACATCATGGAAAGAGAATAAGCTCATTTTGGTGAATATGAGTTTAAAAGATTTTGTCATTATTCTGGAACGCAAGTACGGTGTTGATATCGAATTAAAAGATGAGCAAATATTGGGGCTGCATGTTGACTGCACTATTAAAAATGAATCAATCTTCGAGATATTAAATCTTTTAAAAAGAACGTTACCTCTCGATTATGAGGTAATCGGTCAAAAAATCGTCGTAAAATCTAATTAAACAATAGGAGGAAATATATGATCTAAAGATGCTAAATGAAAAGCCGGAAAGTGAGGGCACACCAACCGGCTTCATGTTTCGAAAATTATAGGTGTAAACACCTAATCTTACTATTAATCAAAACATTTCAAATTTATGAAAAAAATGGAATTAATTGCCTTTCTGCATTGTAGAAAGGTCAAAAAACTGTTGCGGGTTATGAAATTGACAACAATTATTTTATTGGTCTGCCTAATGCAGGTTTCTGCCACGGTGTATTCACAGTCAACAAAATTCAATTTCAAAATTGAGAACAAACAAGTTGCTGATGTTCTTAAAGAAATTGAGGAGTCAAGTAATTTCCGGTTCTTTTATTTACGGGAACAAATTGATGTGGAACGTACGGTTTCAGTTGATGTGGATGGAGCACGTGTTGAAGATATTCTTGATGAGATCTTTGAAGGACGTAATGTAAGCTATGAAGTTATGGAGGACAATCTGATCCTAATTTCACCTAAAGAAGGACTGATTAATAACTCAAAATCTCAGAGACAGCAAAAGAATATTGAAGGTAATGTTACTGATTCTTCAGGAGAGCCATTACCCGGAGTTTCAATTATTATTAAGGGGACAACAACCGGAACGATTACTGATTTTGACGGTAAATTTAACCTGGTTGGTGTACCTGCCGATGCAACATTGGTTTTCTCATTTGTAGGGATGAGGACCCAGGAAGTTGAGACTGCTAACCAATCTTCATTTAATATTGTAATGGAAGAAGATGCTATTGGTATCGAAGAAGTTGTTGCAATTGGTTACGGAACGAAATCAAAAGCTACACTAACAGGTGCTGTATCTACTGTTTCCAGTGATGTATTGGAGGATAAACCACAACCAAGTGTTATTAATTCATTGCAAGGTATTATACCCGGACTGCAAATAACCAGGGGGGGTGGCTCGATTGGAGATGAAGGGCAGGGTATTCAGTTGCGTGGTATTACTTCCCGTAAAGATCCGGGGGTGCTTGTTATTGTTGATGGGATTCCCCAGAGTTTCACCAGTGCTCTTGGATTAAGTAACCTGAACCCCGCAGATGTTGAAAACATAACCGTATTGAAAGATGCCCAGGCTGCTATTTATGGTGCAAGAGCTGCAGGAGGTGTAATATTGGTCACCACAAAAAATGGTAAAAAAGGAAAGCCTAAGTTCCGGTATACAAATAATTTTGCTTTGAGGGTTCCTGCAAAAATGCCTGAAAAAGTAGACTTAAACCAAATGATTGAGATGTCGGTTGACGCTTGGACAAGTGATGGGATCATTAATCACAGATTTGCGGATTTGGCGAAGAACTATCCTTACAAACTGGATGGTACACAAACAGCCAAAGGCCCGTTCCCTGACACTCCGGATATTTTATTAACCCATTTTGATTGGTGGGATTACATCTTCGGAAGCGCGTTAAGTCAGAAGCATGATTTCAGCGTATCGGGAGCAACCGAAAGGTCAAATTACTTCCTTTCAGTAGGATATTTGAAAGAGGAATCAATGCTAAACTTTGGTGAAAACGAGCACAAAAAATACTTTACCAGGGCCAAGTATAGCTATGATATTGGAGACTGGTTAAATGTTGGTGCTAATTTTTATTTAGAGAAAAGAGATCTGGTGAGGCCAACAGAATTGGAAAGTACCAGTTGGGGGCGTTTTTATTGGACAATCGAAAATACCTGGACTTCGCAGGTTCCATTTAACCCTGCCGGAAATACCTATGGTTTTGGTGGTGGCGATTTTAGGACACCACGGGCCTGGCTTGAAAAGAATGGTAATGAATATATAGAAAACTATCGTATAAGGCCAACCTTTGAATTTACTATGAAACCTTTGGAAGGACTGGAAGTTAAAGGACAATATAGTTTATTCCTGGATTTCTTTGATGTGGCATGGCAAACGAAGCATTTCTCATCTTACTCATGGGATAACGTATGGCTCTCACAAAACAGGAGGCCGGAAGATGCTGCTGTTGGCTCCAAATATCATAAGCATACCCAGCAAGTGGTTAATCTCTATGCAAACTATAAAAAGAGCATTGAAAAACACCATTTTGATGTAATGATTGGTGGTTCACATGAAGAGACCTGGAGAAGGGGATTTGAAGCTTCTGTATCTGATTTGATCACACCAACATTACCTGTTATGAACATTGGTAATCCCGAGAAACGCTGGATTGAGGAATTCGCTAGTGACTGGGCGATTGATTCCTATTTCGGTCGTTTTAGCTATAACTACTCGAATAAATATTTTCTTGAAGCAATTATGCGCTATGATGGATCAAGTAAGTTTGCAGATGGTCATCGATGGGGAAGTTTTCCCGGTATATCCGCAGGTTGGACATTAACCGAGGAAGATTTTATGAGTAGTACAAAAAATGTATTTAATTATTTAAAGTTAAGGGCTAGTTATGGTGAGCTAGGTAACCAGAATAACCTTGAAGGCCTTTATGAACATTTTTCATTGGTTAATACCGGAAATGTTTATCCGTTAGGTTCGTATAGCTCACCGTCCAGGGCACTGGGTGCTTGGATGGGGGCAATGACAAGTAAGACCAGGACATGGGAAACCATTAAAACACAAAACATTGGTATTGATGCCTATTTTCTGGATAACAGGCTTAGCGTAACTGCCGATTACTTTATTAAAACTACTGAAGACATGTTGGTGGGTAGGGAGTTTCCCGAAGTACTTGGGGCTACACCACCTACGGTAAATGGTGGTACCCTGGAGGTTAAAGGTTATGAATTAAATATTAACTGGAAAGATAAGATGGGGGACTTTAATTACGATGTACAATTTGTTTTCAGTGATAATAAAGCAAAAGTAACCAGTTTGGAAGATGACCAAATTGCAGATTACGGGTGGAATGATTTTGTTGAAGGTTATTCACCTGGAACTTTGTTTGCATTTAAATATGACGGCCATATCCAAAATGAAACAGAGCTGGATGCATACAAGCAAATTGAAGGTGTTCCGGGTAATTTACGTGTAGGTGATTCCAGGTTCCTGGACTTGGACGGAGACGGTCAACTGGAAAGGAGATTATACAATCCTGAAGATCCGGAAGGCGGGGATATGGTTGCTTTAGCCAATAATAATCAAAGATACCAACTTGGTGCTATTATTAACTGTTCGTACAAAAATTTTGATTTTTCTGCAACGTTGCAAGGAGTAGGCAAATGGATGGTAACTGACGGTGAAGCACCTTTAGGTGGCGGATGGTGGAGAATGCCCGAGGTGCGCTACTATGGCAAAACCTGGACAGAAGACCGTACGGACGCGTTTTATCCAAGGCTGACAGCGAATGGCGGGATAAACTGGTGGAATTACTATCAGCACTCTGACGCTCCTTATGAGTTGTACAATAACAAATACTTAAGGCTAAAATCTTTAACACTGGGATATACATTACCAAAACATTGGGTTAATAAAATTAAAGTGGATAATTGCAGGGTTTATTTTAGTGGTTTTGATTTGTTTGAGCTTCAAAACATACCTAAATACTCTGATCCTGAAAGACCATTTGTGGCTCAGTTTACTCCATTTTCACGCTCATTTTCATTGGGTCTTGATTTAACTTTTTAAATGATTAGTAATGAGAAATATTAAATATTTAAACATAACACTGTTAGTCGTTTTTATACTAACATCGTGTGAAAAAGATTTGGATCTTCACCCGTTAGATCAAATAAGTGAAGAGACCTTTTTTGTAACTGCTAACGATTACAAGTTATATGCTACTGATTTTTATCATCAGTTGCCCGAGTTAACTACTGTCCATGATCAGGCAGATCTTTCTATCGGTATTGGATTTAATGAGATAGCCAATGGCAGTTGGATCGCACCTGAAACAGATGATGTTTGGAACAACACTTATGATAATATTAGGGCTGGACTAATAGCCATCGAAAAATATGATGCGTTAACTGATGAGAAAGTAAAAGAAGAAGCAAAACCATATCTGGCTGAAATTCGCTTTTTTATGGCGATGAAATACTATTTTGCCATGGTGAGGTTTGGTGGTGTTCCTATAATTACTGAAGTTTTAACATTGGAAAGCCCTGAATTGTACGGTTCACGTAACACACAAGAGGAAGTGATGGACCATATAAAAGGACTGTTAACTTTGGCAATTCCTGACCTACCTGCAAAAGATCAATTAGCATCTGGTGATGAAGGCAGGGTAACTAAAGCAGCAGCTCAAGGTTTGTTAGCCCGTGCTGCTTTACATGCGGGTACCTGGGCAAAATTTCACAATACCGGTGGCACAGATGGGTATTTGCAATTAGCGAAAGACATGGCTTCAGCAGTTATGAATGACGATAATTATGAGTTATTTGATCACCGGGATAAATTGGGTGATGCCAGCTATCGTTTTGGGTTCATTTTACAAGGTTCAATTAAAACAAACCCTGCAGACCTTACATTGGCAGATAATAAAGAATATATCTTGATGCGTAGAAGGGATCAGGATATTTCTCCTGGAGGCTCATGGGTTGCTGCGTTATTTGGTGAAAACCACTCTAATCCTACTAAAAAGTTCGCTGATATGTTTTTGTGTGAAGATGGCCTTCCTATTGATAAATCATCTTTATTTCAGGGACGTGATTTAATTACAAGTGAGTATGAGAACCGCGATCCTCGAATGACCCAGATTTTGATTAAACCTTTCACAAGGTTTTGGTCCAATAACTTAGGTCCTAATAATCGTGATTGGGCAAATCCTACAGCAAATGGTAGGATTTATGAAGTGGAAATAGGAACACGTACAACTACGGGTTATTTGCCAAAGAAATTCAAGCAGGAAGTAAATGGGAATGCACTTAGTTTTCCGGTTATAAGGCTGGCAGAAATCTACCTGGTATATGCCGAGGCAACCTATGAATTGGCAGGGGAAATTAATGATGATGACCTAAACCTGTCAATCAATAAATTAAGGGACAGGGTTGGAATGCCACATTTAACCAATGCATTTGTTGCTGCAAATGGACTTGATATGAGAACTGAAATACGCAGGGAAAGAAATATTGAGTTATTTATGGAAACAAACAGAAGAGTTGATTTAAGAAGGTGGAAAATTGCTGAAGTTGAAATGCCTGAAATGGTACGGGGTATTACATGGGAAGGTACACAGTATGAAGCTGAAGAACCATGGAGTACAATGGTGTTCAATTTAGATGCTGACGGTGCAATAATTCTTGAAGAAAACCGAAAATTTGAGCAAAAACACTATTTGTTCCCTGTCCCAAGAAGGCAAATTTTGTTGAATACTTCCCTGGAACAAAATCCAGGCTGGTAATCTATATGTACAGGATAAGGTGTGTTTACAAAGACACACCTTATCTTAGAAATTCATTAAACAGACACTTTTTGACACGGTATGTACCCGTTGTAAACTACGGTACTATGGTATTTTAGCACATTCAAAAACCAAAAGCCTCCCGAGTACTCGGGAGGCTGTCAGGGTAGGCATGACATGATATTAGAATAAATAGATAAATGAGAAAAATAAATATGATGAGATTTTCATTGGTTTTAACAGCGATTGTTTTATGGGGATGGGTGGGGAAAGCACAAATTCATGAAGGACATATCATTCCTCAGAAAAAAAATCTTTCGAAAGAATGGACGAGATCTTTGTTTGAACAAGGAGAACAAAAAATATACAGGGGAGAAGAATTAAAAACGATTGGAATGCCTGTAGGAGGTATCGGAGCCGGGCAATTGTATGTGCGCGGAGATGGAAGCCTGGCTTGTTGGTGGATTGCCAATAATGCTTATAATACAGGACCCGGGCGATCAGATGAAATGAATTTTGATACCCCCCATGGCCCATGGAAAGTTTGCTATCAAACGTATGAACCCTTTAGTTTCTTTAAGCAAGGGTTTAAAATTAGGCTGGAAAGTAAGGGAGAAACAATAGAAAAGCGGTTAAATAAGAATGATTTTGACAACATTGGCTTTATCGGGGAATATCCTATAGCCAAAGTCCTATACGAGAGTAAACAATTTGAACTGCCGGTAAGTATTCAAATGGAAGCATTTTCCCCGTTTATTCCAATGCAGTTAAGGGAATCATCGAATCCGGCTACAATCTTAAAATTTAAAATTAAAAATACTTCAAAAAATGAAGTTGAATTGAATTTAACCGGCTACATAGAAAATATGGTGATGGCTGATTTGAAAAACACGGTAAAGGGTGAAATCAGGAACAGTGACCAAAGTAGTCCGGGTAAGAAAACTTTATTTATGGATTTTGTACCGGAAGACGATAAGCTTACGCTTCATCCGTATTATGGAAACATGGCTCTAAATTTATTGGGAACCGGTAATGTAAATACCGGAAATGGAGACAATAACTTACAATCAAAGTTACCTGGAGAAGAATTGGTTGGAACTGTTAGTGCAAATATAAATCTACAATCTGGGGAAGAAAGCGAAATAACATATGTTTTATCATGGTACTTCCCCAATCGTCCACAAGATGTTGATATGGGCTGGGATTGGAACAAACCCATAAAAACCAAAGGGCCAATACGGGGAAATATGTATGCTAACTGGTTCAACTCGTCGCTGGATGTTGCCGATTATATAAGTAGCAACTATAAACGCCTTGTTGACGGTACATATAAATTTCATAAAAGTTGGTATGAAAAATCAAATCTGCCGTATTGGCTTAAGCAACGTATTTTGATGCCGGTTTCAATACTTGCTACTGAAACCGTGCAATGGTATGCCGACAATAAGTTTATGCTTTGGGAAGGTGTTGGCTCTTGCTATGGTAATTGTACGCATGTATATAATTATGCCCAGGCAGCAGCAAACCTGTTCCCGGAAATTGAACGTAGTATTCGTGAGAAATCTGATTTTTCACTGTCATTCAGGGAAGACGGAGGCATATTATCACGTGATGGAAGAGAACATGTTTTTATGGACGGACATATGGGAGCGATTTTAAAAGCCTATCGCGAACATCTGAATTCGAAAGACAATATTTTTCTGTCGCGTAATTGGAAGAAGATTAAACAAGCCATGCTATATGCAATAAACCAAGATGGGAATGAAGATGGTTTAATCGAAACAATTCAACCCAATACTTATGATATTAATTTTAGTGGTGCCAATACTTACGTTGGAAGTTTATATTTGGCAGCTTTAAGAGCATCTGCAGAAATGGCTACAATTCTGCATGACCATGAATTTGCCCAAAAATGCATGGAAATTGCTGAAAGGGGAAGCAGACTATCAGAAGAAAGGTTATGGAACGGCCATTATTTCATTCAGGATGTTGACTTGAAGAAACACCCAAAATTCCAATATGCCACAGGCTGTTTAAGTGATCAATTGTTTGGGCAAACCTGGTCTTATTTAGTGGGCTTGGGGGAACTTTATGAGCCGGAAAAAGTAAACACTACCTTTCAATCGATTTGGAAATATAACTGGGCTCCTGATGTTGGCCCTCAAATAAGAAAATATATTCCTGAACGCACTTATGCTGTTCCCGGTGAGCCGGGCTTATTCATTTGCACCTGGCCATTTAGTGAACATATGGATAAGTCAGGTGTGAGGTACCGTAATGAAGTATGGACTGGTATCGAATACCAGGTTGCCACGGGAATGATTTACAATGGAATGATTGAAGAGGGATTATCATTGGTAAAAGCTGTTCATGAACGTTATAGCCCTGAAAAACACAACCCCTGGAATGAAGTGGAATGTGGCGACCATTATGGGCGTGCTATGGCATCATGGGGTATTTTGAAAGCCCTGCAAAATTATTATTATAATGGGCCTAAAGGAATAATGAAATTTTCGCCAAAAATTAATCAAACAAACTTTAGTAGTTTTATGACTACTGCCGAAGCCTGGGGACGTATTGGACAGAAAATTTCTGATTCAGATCAGATTAATACGGTGGTTATAGATTGGGGTAAGCTTTTTCTTGATGAACTAGAGGTGCCGGCTTACGGAGATAATCCGGTATTGAAATTAAATGGAAATGAGATAGAAGGAAATTTTAAAACCAAAGATGGTATGCTGCATATAACTAATATCGAGCTAAACTTAGTTGCTGGTGATATATTGATTATTGTACAATAAATATTTCCATTTTAACTTATTTTTAAAACTAAAACATTTATAGCTATACCTTATAATTTTAATTAACGAAGTTTTTACTTTGGATGACTATATTTGGAAAATAGTGCATGTGTTTTGAATATGAGTACAAGCTGAATATTCCTCATATTTTAATTTTATTATAATCTAAAAACCCACCTTCTTTGAGGGTGGATATTTAATTGATTAAAATCAAGCTATATGATTTGGGGATACTCAAAATGGTTTAAAAGTATTTTGCTTCTGGTTTTTCTAATTGTAATTAGTCATTCAACCATATTCGGTGAGCTAAAATTTAAACACTACAACTCAAATGATGGATTAAATAATAATACGGTATTTTCAATAGTTCAGGATGGCGAGGGGTTCATGTGGTTTGGAACTGAAAAAGGCTTGGCGCGTTTCGATGGTTTAAACTTTTATCAGTACTATTATAGATATAACTCAGATGACGGAATCCCCGGAAATAAAATTGAGCAATTAGCAGCAGACTATCATGGTGACGTTTGGATTCTGTCCGAAGGTAAAGTTGCAAAATACAGCAAAACAAAGGATGACTTTGAAGTTTTTAAGCCAATTCATTCATCAAAAAAGGATGTATATGTGAATAACTTGTTTAAATTGGAAAATGGTGACCTGGGTTTTTGTACCAATGCAGGTATTTTTTTATTTAACCATAAACTAGAATCCTTTGAACAACCCTGGAAATTAAATAGCAATCTGTTAACAGACAATATTCGAGCAACAATTTATACAGAAGATGCAGGATACTGGATTTTTAAAAACGATGCAATTTATGTTCTTGACAGTTTAAATACAATTTCAGAGAAACATATAATTGTATATGGGGACAAAGTTCCCAATTTAACTCAGGGCTTATCTGGAATAATAGAAGGCTTATCAGGCGAAATATTTGTTTCAAAAATTCACAGTGGAGTATATGAAATAAATAAAAATGATTATGCTGTTAAACCTCTTATGTTTTCAGAAGGTCAAAAAGCCATTTCAAGTAATGTAGTACATTGTTTAGAATTAGACACGGATGGAAAACTTTGGATAGGTACCGAGCTTGGAATTAATATTTATAACCCCAGAGATAAAAGCTTAAAATTATACCAGCAAGATCTCCAGGATAAAAATGCACTTCAGGATAATGCCATTTACAGTATTTGCAAAGATAAACAGGGAAATATGTGGGTAGGTACCTTCTTTAGTGGTGTTTGCGTTAACCTTCGCTACGGGAACAGTTTTACTCACTATATTGCCGGAAAAAGTAAGAACACATTAAATGGTAAAGCTTTGAGTCAGATTGTGGAAGACAATAAGGGTAATCTTTGGATTGGTACTGAAGATGGAGGGCTAAACTATTTTGATGTGAAGGAACAAACTTTCCGGCATTTTTCAGATGAAGGGGGGAATAGCTTGTCTTATAGAAATGTACATGCACTTACTATCGATAAAAAAAGCAGGTTATGGATTGGAACCTATTTGGGGGGATTAAATATCCTGGATAAAGAAAAATTTCGTTTACAAAGTTATGAGCAAGATAAGCCATGGAATTTACCTTCAAACAATATTTATTCCTTATGTACCGACACCAGGGGAAAAGTATGGGTGGGTACAATGGCGGGGATTAGTTATTTCGATGAAACCACTGGCAACCTTGTCAGACCAGGAGGAGATGCTAATTCAGGTTGGTGTATGAGTATTATTAATGGCAATAACAACTCCCTTTGGGCAGGAATGTGGGGACGGGGCCTGTTTCGGAGTTCAAAAGACAACAAGTCATTTAAAAGTGTAACCGGATATATAAATGATTCGAATGTCCCTATACCTGAAAATATTATTTCGCTTGAACAAACCAATGATAATTTAATTTGGATTGGGACTACTGACAATGGGCTTTATTCTTTCGACCCGGCAACAAACAAATTTAAGTATATTGATGCTCTATCCACAATTCCCGACAACACTATTTATTCAATAATTAAAGAAAATGAAAATAAGCTTTGGCTTACTACAAATAAAGGTTTGGTTGTTTACGATAGAAAGAAAGAAAATTACAGGCTTTTTACTGTTGGTGATGGATTACCAATAAATCAGTTCAATTATAAATCGGGATATATGCACAGCAACGGGACTATTTATCTGGGAACCGTTGAAGGGATGATTTCATTCAGGCCAGATAAAATTGTAGAGAATACAAATATTCCTGAGGTAAAAATTGTTGAACTTTTAATGTTTAATAAGCCGGTAAGGGCGTCTTCTAAAAATTCTGTTTTGAAAACCGCAATCTACGATACAAAAGAAATACGATTAAAACACAATGAAAATTCGCTTGGATTTCGTTTTGCATTAATTGATTACACATCTCCAAAGAATAATTCGTTTGCTTATCGAATGAGGGGGCTGGAAGAAGATTGGCAGGAAGTTGGTAATCAGAATCAGGCTAACTATGCCAGAATACCTCATGGTACTTACACTTTTGAAGTAAAAGGTTGTAATAGCGATGGCGTGTGGTCTGATGATGTGGCTTCCATTTCACTAGTTATAAAACCTCCCTTTTGGTTAAGTTGGTGGGGGTATTTGGTGTATTTTTTAGCTTTTGTAGTTGTCATTTTGGGCTATTGGAAGTATACTTTAATCAGGCTTGCACAACGAACTGAACTCGAAAGGGCAAAAATGGAGAAGACAAAAATGGAAGAGTTGAATCAGTTAAAACTTAAGTTTTACACCAACATATCCCACGAGTTTCGGACACCACTGAATTTGATAATCGATCCCCTGCAAAAAATTACAGAAAGGAAATTTAGGGATAAACATTTGCAAGAAACAACAGAGTTAATACTTAGAAATGCCAAACGTTTGCAGGTGATGGTAAATCAATTATTGGATTTTAGAAAAACAGAAACGGGACAATTTGTATTGAACGTGGAACAAGGCGATATTGGGGAGTGCATTTACAATGTATATATTCGATTTAAAACTCTTGCAGAACAGCAAAAAATTAACTTTACTTACACACAAGGTAGTATTCCCGGAAAAGCTTGGTTCGACAAAAAGATAATTGATATTATTCTAAATAATCTTATCTCAAATGCATTCAAATTCACACCAGAGGGAGGCGAAATAAATGTAACAGCAGCTATGATTAACTCCGGCACCAAATACCTTGATATTGCTATCTCTGATACGGGTGTAGGAATTTCCAAAAAGCATGTTGAACATATTTTTGAAAGATTTTACCAGGTAGAAAATAAGGAGTCGAAACGGAAAGGTTCAGGTATTGGTCTTGCACTTGTAGAAAGCCTTGTTAAGCTACATCATGGAGAAGTTACTGTTAAAAGTAAGTTAAAACTGGGAACTACATTTAACTTTCAAGTACCTGTTGAAAAGTTAGCATATACCAAAGATGAATTACAGAAATCAGGTTTTGAACAAAGTAAGAAAATTGTATCTGCTGAAAAAAAACAATCAGGGTTGGAAGTTGAGGATGTGATTATAGAAAAACAATCGGTTAAAATATTGTTGGTTGAAGATAATGAAGAACTTCGTAACTACATTGTACGCGAATTGAATTCTGTGTATGTCGCTGAAAGTGCAGAAAATGGCAAGTTTGCTTGGGAGATGATTAAAAATAACCCTCCCGATATTATCGTTAGCGATGTAATGATGCCTGAAATGGATGGATTTGAATTATGCAGTAAGGTAAAAAATGAAATTCGGACAAGCCACATTCCTGTAATACTGTTAACGGCAAAAACCGGGACTGAGGACAAAACGGACGGCTTAGAATTCGGAGCCGATATATATATTGAAAAACCATTTAACAGTAAAATTCTGTTTGCCCATATTAAAAACCTGATTAAACTAAAATCTAATCTAACCAAACGTTTCGCTACTGAAATAGGTATTGAGGTTTCAGAGATTACGCGCACAACAAAGGATGAAAATTTTATCAGGCAAGCTATCCGGCTTACTTTTAAAAATCTGTCAAATCCTGAGTTTGGTTCGAATGACCTGGTAAAAGAAATGAATGTTAGTCGTTCTCTCTTATACCTGAAGCTAAAAGAGGTAACCGGAAAATCTGCCGGTGATTTTATTCAGTCCATCCGAACAAAAGAAGCAGCACGATTATTAAAATCGGACCAACTGACAATTTCTGAGGTAGCTTACCAAACAGGCTTTAATGACCCATCCTATTTCTCTCGTTGCTTCAAAAAACATTTTGGTGTTTCTCCAAAAGAATTTAAGACATCTTCTTTTTTATAGTCCCATTCTAAATATTATCTCGTTAAATAGAAATCTCGTAAGTGTCAGTAGAATAGTTGTTTGGATGTTTGTCCATGCCTTTTGGAAAATAGTCCAAGACCGTTTGGCCCTTTCAAAATAAGTTTGTTTTGTAGTTAATTAAATCAATAATAGAAACACGGACAAATGAAATTAAAACTATTTTTACTATTTACATTAGTTATAACAATCTCAACTATTGGTTGTCAGTCAAATTTACAAAAAACAAACATATCTGTAGTCGATAGGCCCAATACCCATAGTAAAAACTCAAATTATATAAGTAACCGACCGCCACTTCAGCCCAGTGCCTTTATTAAGTTACCGGTAGGAAGCATTCAGCCCGAAGGATGGTTGAAAGTCTATTTGGAAAAACAGCGAGATGGCCTTACTGGAAATTTGGGGAAAATTAGCGCGTGGTTACAAAAAGAAGATAACGCCTGGCTATCTGAGGATGGTACTGGTACATGGGGTTGGGAAGAAGTTCCTTACTGGCTGAAAGGTTATGCAAATCTGGGTTATATACTTGATGACAACAAGATTATTGATGAAGCGAAAATTTGGTTAGAAGCAACAATTACGGGACAGCGAAAAGATGGAAACTTTGGGCCAAAGAGTTTCCGAAAAGATGGGAGCATGGATTTTTGGGGCAACATGATCATGTTGTATTGCCTGCAATCTTACTACGAATATTCAGGTGATGAGCGCGTAATTCATTTGATGACAAAATATTTCAAATTTCAACTTGATTTTCCTGAAGATAAGTTTCTAACCCTTTATTGGCAAAAGATTCGTGGTGGTGATAATCTACATAGTGTAATGTGGTTATATAATCGTACCGGTGATAAATTCTTACTTGATTTGATGGAGAAAATTCATCGGAATACGGCCGATTGGACCAGTCGTGGTCACGGTCTCGATCAGATTCATTGCCGAAAAGAAAAAAGAAAAGGAACAGAGTGGCCGGAATGGTTTGGCGATCAAATCGATTGGCATAATGTAAATCATGCTCAGGGTTTTAGGGAACCTGCTCAATACTTTCTGTTAAGTGGAAAAAGAAAGCATCTTGAAGCATCTTACGAAAACTTTAATATAATGCGTAAGTATTTTGGTCAGGTTCCCGGAGGAATGTTTGGTGCTGATGAAAACGCACGTCCGGGATATGACGATCCACGACAAGGAATTGAAACATGTGGAATTGTTGAGCAATTAAACTCCAACCAGCACATGCTTCGCATTACGGGTGATCCATTTTGGGCGGATCATGCAGAGGAGCTTGCTTTTAACACGTATCCGGCAGCAACAATGCCTGATTTTAGATCTTTACGTTATATTACTTCACCTAATATGGTTCTTTGCGATCACGAAAATCATCACCCGGGGATTGATAACAATGGACCTTTCTTAATGATGAACCCATTTAGTTCCCGTTGTTGTCAACATAACCATGCACAAGGATGGCCTTATTATGCCGAAAACCTTTGGATGGCAACACCTGATGACGGGCTTTTGGCTGCACTTTATTCTGCATCAAGCGTAACTGCGAAGGTTGCTAATGGGAAAAAACTTACCATAAAACAAACTACAAATTATCCTTTTGAAGAGAATATCAGACTACAGATTAAAAGTTCAGGACCGGTGGGGTTCCCGCTTTATCTTCGTATTCCTGCATGGTGTAATAAGGCAAGTATCAAAATTAATGGAGAAGTAATTGATGAAGTAATTATTGCCGGAAAATATGTTCGGATTGAGAGGGTATGGAGTAATGGCGATAACATTGTTCTGGAATTCCCTATGGAACTCGAAGTGAAAGTCTGGGAGAAAAACCATAACAGTGCAAGTGTTTACTACGGGCCTATTGGTTTCTCATTAAAAATTAAAGAGGAATACAAACGAATGGACAGCGAAGAAACCGCTATAGGGGATTCGCAATGGCAAAAAGGTGTTGATAAAACAAAATGGCCATCTTGGGAAATACATCCGGCTTCGGCCTGGAATTATGGTTTGGTTTATGATGCCAACAACTTAAAAAAATCGTTTGAAGTGGTAAAAGGCAGCTGGCCGGCAGATAGCTTCCCATTTACCACAGAGGCAGCACCAATTCGAATTAAAGCAAAAGGGAAAAAGATACCGAAGTGGAAGCTGGACGAGCATAAACTCTGCGGCGAATTAATGAACAGCCCGGTTATTTCTAATGAAGCAACCGAGGAAATCGAACTAATACCAATGGGGGCAGCAAGATTAAGAATTAGTGCCTTTCCTGTTATTAAGTGATTTAGAAATTGCGTTTAAATACAAAGAGAAAGAAGAAAAAGATTACTGAAACCGACAGAGAGCAAATTTATGATTTGATTGAAAAGTTGGTAAGCATGCATGGTGAGCAACGAAACATTGGCGAATGGTACATTCCAGGTAACGGAAAGGAGTTTGGAGGTGTGAAAGATTATTTTCATTCTACTTTCCCCGACATGCTGATTGAAGACTTATTAGGCTTTACTGCTTCGCACAAAAATGAGTTTGTTTTACAACCTTTGTTACCCGGCAATAAATGGAATTTTTTTTATTTGGGGAATATTTTGTATCATGGACGTAATATTTATATTATCTGGAAAAAAGACTGGATGCCGAAGAAAAAAGGAGACCAAAGCTTGCTGTGTATATGGATAGATGATAAATTAGTAGCAAAATCGGACACATTAAATATAAAATTAAAAATTAAATTGAATTCAAACCCAAACCCAAATTAGCTAAGCAAATGAACAAAAAAGTAAAGATTCACCGGTGCGCTATAAAAACAATTTTATTATTAGCCCTTAGTTTTGCCATTTTTTCTTGTACAAAATCAAGGCAGACTGTGAAATTATTCTCTGAAAGCAATTTTCAAAAAACACTTGATGGTAAACAAGTTCAGTTGTTTACACTCAGAAATGATAATGGTATTGTTTCCCAAATTACCAACTATGGAGGCCGTGTAGTTTCACTCTGGATTCCGGATAAGAATGGAAAAATGGAAGATATTGTTTTGGGCTATGAAAGCATTGATGACTATCTGAATAGCAATGAAATTTATTTTGGAGCCCTGATTGGACGCTATGGCAACCGCATATCAAAAGGCAGGTTTAGCCTTAATAATACGGATTATGCTCTGGCTGTTAATAATGGGGAGAATCATTTACACGGAGGAAAAAAAGGGTTCAATAATGTGGTTTGGGATGCCAAACAATTAAACGCACATACCCTTCAGCTCGATTATTTTTCAAAAGACATGGAAGAAGGCTATCCGGGGAACTTAAGCGTGAAGGTCATCTATACCCTTACAAAGAACAATGAATTAAAAATTGAATATTGGGCAACAACCGATGCGCCCACACATGTAAATCTTACTCATCATAGCTTTTTCAATTTGCATGGTGCCGGAAATGGAAGCATTAACGACCATATATTGCAAATTAATGCAACTCATTATACTCCTGTAGATGAAGGATTGATACCTACCGGAGAGATTTTAGAAGTGAAAGGAACACCTATGGATTTTACAACAGCAACTCCTATTGGTAAACGTGTAGAGGATGATTTTGAGCAATTGAAATTTGGCTTGGGCTATGACCATAACTGGGTTTTGAACCCGTCAGGGTCAGAATTAAATTTTGCTGCAAAAATTACAGAGCCTAAATCGGGGCGCACAATTGAGGTTTTTACAACAGAACCCGGGCTTCAATTTTATGGGGGAAATTTTCTAAATGGAAGCGATATTGGAAAATATGGAAAAAAGTATGAATACCGAACGGCATTTTGTTTGGAAACCCAGCATTACCCGGATAGTCCTAATCATGAAAATTTTCCATCTACCTTGTTGAATCCGGGTGAAAAATATCATTCCATCTGCATGTACAGGTTTTCCAATTAGTGTAAGCTTGTCGGCTACGGTTTTTTTTACTTGGTCAGCCAGGCTGGCAGTCAGCTAAGGTTTTTTTAATCGGTAGAATAACTTGAGGCTTGTTGGGCATTCATTTTTTCCCGGTGAAGCTTGAGTTTTCCAAAATTAGATTGCCTGAGTAAAGCTGTGTGAAACATTTACTTACGCTTATTTACCTTGCATATTCCGGTAAATAAAATGAACAGCCGGAATTTGAGGCCCGGAATACGCTTAAAAATATGTTACGGTATTATTAATATTGATTTTTTAGCTATAAAAAAGGGATAGCTAAAACGTTTTAGTAGTATCTTGCGGAAAACAGAACTTGCAAAGGATAAGGTTTTAGAAGAAAAAAAGGATATGATTTTTTAAAGCACTATTTTTTAACACCACTGACCGGGTAAAATAGATTGAAACCGCGATGCTTCTTTATTAGTCTAACCCCTACGGGGTATCGGTTGATAAAGGGCCAACATTTTTACAATACTTTATCTCCTACGGAGAATTTCCGCGTAGCGGATAAAGTATTGTAAAACAAGGTAAATACGAAGTAAATAATTCCACGTAGTGGATGAACAAATTTTACCCGGACAGTAGTGATAATTTATAAAAAATTATAAAAATGAAAATACATACTTACCTGTTATTAGTTCTGCTTTTATCGATAAAAGTTAGTGCGCAGGATTCATGGAAAATAAGAGGTGATAAGATTATTTCAAAATGGGCAAAAGAAGTCAAACCGGAATCGGTGCTTCAGGAATATCCTCGTCCTCATATGGTTCGTAAGGACTGGATAAACTTAAACGGTTTATGGGACTATACGGTAGTTGATAATCTTGAAATACCAGAAAACTTTACGGGAAAAATACTTGTACCTTTTGCCATTGAATCGGCTCTTTCCGGAGTTCAGAATAGGGTTTCGGAAAATGAGTTGATTTGGTACAAACGCACTTTTGAAATACCCGGAAGCTGGAAAAGCAAACAAATTTTATTGCATTTTGGTGCTGTAGACTGGGAAACCAATGTCTATGTTAATGGTATTAAGCTTGATACACACCAGGGAGGGTATGACCCATTTTCATTTGATATTACACATGCTTTGCATGAAGGTGAACAGGAAATCCTTGTTTCTGTATGGGACCCTACCAGCCAGGGAACACAAGCACGTGGAAAACAAATAACCAATCCACATGCGATTTGGTATACCCCGGTATCGGGAATTTGGCAAACTGTTTGGTTAGAACCTGTTTCCCAACAAGCTATTGCTTCACTCAAAATAACACCCAACATTGATACGAAACAACTAATAATTACGGCCAAAAGTAAAACTAAAAACATTAAGGGGTATGAAGTGTTGTTTGAAGCTTTTAGCGATGCTGAAATGGTCGCATCAATAACTGGCACATTAAACTCTGGGTCGGTAATTGACATAAATGAACCCAAACTTTGGTCGCCGGGTAATCCTTTTTTGTACGACTTAAAAGTTACACTTAAAAAGAAAGGCAAAGTTATCGACCAGGTGGATAGTTACTTTGCCATGCGTAAAATAAGTGTTGGTATTACTCCTGATGGGCATGAAAGGTTATTCCTAAACAATGAACCACTTTTCCAACTAGGCACACTCGATCAGGGCTGGTGGCCGGGAGGTTTGTACACAGCACCAAGCGACGAAGCTTTAAAGTTTGATATCGAGGTGACCAGAAACAGCGGGTTTAACATGATTCGCAAACATGTAAAGGTAGAACCGGCCCGGTGGTACTATCATTGTGATAAAATGGGGATGCTGGTTTGGCAGGATATGCCAAATGGTGATAAAGGTGCAGATTGGCGTGGACCATCGGGATACGATGGAAGAGAGATGCAACGTTCTGCACAATCGGCTCACCAGTTTAAAAAAGAATGGAAAGAAATTATCGATGATTTTTACCACTTTCCATCTATTGTAATGTGGGTGCCATTTAATGAAGGTTGGGGACAATTTGATACTGAAAAAATTATCAACTGGACAATGGAATATGACACCTCCAGGTTGGTTAATGGGCCAAGCGGAGGTAATTTCTTTCCGGCCGGTCATACCGTTGACCAACATCAATATCCGGGCCCGGGAATGCCAGATTTAATGTTACACGCACCAAATATAACAGAAGGTAGGGTACTTGTTCTGGGTGAATTTGGAGGTCTTGGATTACCCGTGAAAAATCACCTGTGGCAAAGTGACAAAAACTGGGGGTACAGAAATTATGAAGAACGTTCGGTACTTCTTGATAATTACAGGAAATTAATTAACAAAATCCCACCACTTATTAAAAAAGGGTTAGCTGCAGCCATTTATACTCAAACGACTGATGTAGAAGGCGAAGTGAATGGTTTAATGACCTATGACCGTGAGCTTATAAAAATGGAACAGGGCGAGGTAAAAAAGATAAATAGAATACTATACGAAGTAGAATAACTGTAGAAAATGAAGTTGAAAATAACTATTGTTTTATTACTGGCTGTTAAGCTGGTTTATTGTCAGCAATGGAGCATAGAAAAAGCAAATTACCCATGGAATTCATGGGATAAAAAGTATAATGAAGAGCCTGAATTATGGTTCCATGATATTTTTAGAAAAGATGGTAGCCCGTATTTGAAAGAAGAAGTTGATTTTATTAAACAAATTATTGAAGAATGAAACGAACATGAATTTTCTTCATTCTAAATTCACAAACAGGAATGATTAGAATTGATGTGAGTTCCTGAATGTCTTCAAATTTTTTGAACATTCAGAAATCAAAAAATCTTAAACATATGAAAAGAATTACAATTGTCTTATTGACATTAATAACCGTACTCAGTGGTTATTCTCAAAATATAAGATTGAAAATTGATAACAACTTGCCCGTCTTTACATTGGGAAATCAAAATCGTATAGAAGTTCCTGACGATGGTCTATGGTCAATTGCAACCAAATGGGAAAATGATTGGCCCGCGGATTGGGAACATGCTTCTCCAATTAAAGTGGAACAATCGGGAGACTGGCAAATAGTTAGCGGAGAACTGGAATTGCCGCAAGGCAAGTTTCTTTTGCGTGATGCTTACCGTCCCGAAGGGAATAGAATAAAGTGTATACGTCGTTTTGAATGGAAAGGTAAAGAAACCCTTGAAACCGCAACGCTATCAGTACGCTGGAAAATCGACGCTAAAAAACCGGAAGCATTCTTGCCCGGAATACTATATTATGGTAATCCGTCTGGAGAAAAAAATGGTGCCCATAAAGTACCGGTCTATCATGGTGAAGCAGGCGAAAAAGCAATTTTTGAGGAACACCGCTATACCATGCCTTTTGCAAGTTTTGAGTGGAGCAAGAATCAAGCTTTTAAGGGAGCAGCATTACACACCAAGCCAAGTCAGGTGTATGGGGGAAATCATTTTGACCAGTGGTGGTCATTAGGTGTTCAATCTTTTGAGAACCATTCCGAGTTAGTGATGTTATCGGGGCCGATTACATACAATGGCCAACCAAGTGTGGCAAAGGCATTGCAGCAAAGAGCAATGCCTTATGGCGACACTTACACTAAAATTGAACCAGGCACCATTATAGAAAAAACATTCTACCTGGAAGCTTATGAAGTAAAGACAAAAGGCAGTGGATTTCAAACTCCTTTGTACACTTCAATTGATATTTTTAAACCATTTTACGTAGAGGACTTTCCATCATACGATGAAATTATTCGCGATAAATACCGCTTTACCAAAGCACGCTATCTGAATACTGATGATTATTCCGGTTTTAACATGTACCCTGAGCACCGAACTCCCAAAGTTGTTCTTGGCTGGGCCGGACAATCAGAAGCTCCGATTTATGCACTGCAGGTTCTTCAGGAACGTTTAGGTGATGAAAACATACCGGAAATGGTACAGAAATCAGCAGATCATATTTGCACATCTGAGTTTACAGAAACAGGGTTTTCAGTAATTTACGATACGAAAAGCAAAAAATGGTCGGGAACTGACCCTGTTTCCGAAGGGCAAGCCATGAATAGTATTGCTTTAGCCATTAAATACGGTAGAACCAACAAAAGCGTGGATACAAAAAAATGGGAGGGTTTTCTAGAAAAAGCTTGTGACCTGCACTTGGCAAGGGTCAATAAGTCAGACTGGAACCCACGAAATACTGCCGAAGCTTTTTATATTTCCCCTTTTCTTATTGCTTCCGAATTATTTGATAATAGTGAATACAAAACAACAGCATTAAAGATAGCTGACTATTATGCCGCCCGACATTTGGATATGGAAGAGCCTTACTGGGGAGGAACGCTCGACGCAACCTGTGAAGATAAAGAGGGAGCCTGGGGGGCTTTTCAGGGGTTTATGACGGCATATGAATACACGAAAAATAAAAAATATTTAGACTATGCGAAGCATGCTGGCGATGTGGTTTTAAGCTACACGGTTGTTTGGGATATTTCATTTAATGCCGGACGACTGGGTGATCACGCATTAAAAACAAGAGGCTGGACAAATGTTTCTGCTCAAAATCAGCATCTCGATGTATATGGGGTATTACAAACACCCATGTTATATAAGCTGGGACAATATACCAATAACGAAGCTTTAAAACGTTTGGCAATTACAATGTATCGTAGTTGTGGTCAAATGATTGACCCCTTTGGTTCGCAGGGAGAACAATTGCAACAAACCAACTTTGCCCAGCACGGCGATATGAGTAATGTGTACAAGCTTAGGGGAGGATACTCTGAAAGTTGGACTGTTTATTGGATTACGGCTCATTTTTTACACGCCGCAGCACAATTTACAGAAATGGGAATTGATTTGGATAAACAATAATCTGCCTCAAACTATACAGTTAAGCAGAACTTCCCTATTGTAGGGTAGTTCAGTAAAGTTTAAAAATCTATTTGTTATGATATTTCGAAATCGCATTATAATTTTTACTTGACAATCGTTAAAAACATGGGCATAATCCCGATTTTTTACTCCCGTAGAGCTTTTTCGGGCAGTCAGTTCCTCTATTTTTAGCCCTGTTGGCATTGAAGTAGCGATGATAAATCAAAATACGAACCAGCATATGTACAGATAATTAAAAATATAACCGGATGAAATTAATTCTTTATTTATTATGGTCAAGCCTGCTTGTGTGTTCCTGTCAAAAAGAAAGAAAAACCATTAAACCAGGCAATATATGGACAGATAACAATGGTATACACATTAATGCCCATGGAGGCGGAATACTTTTTTACGAAGGTAAATATTATTGGTACGGCGAACATAAAATAGAAGGAAAGGCGGGAAACAAAGCGATGGTTGGTGTGCATTGTTACTCTTCAAAAAACCTTGTTGATTGGAAAGACGAAGGAGTTGCACTTGAAGTTATAAAAGAAGGAACTGGTCACGATATTGAAAAGGGTTGTATTTTGGAACGTCCCAAAGTTATATACAATCCAAAAACACAAAAATTTGTAATGTGGTTTCATCTTGAGTTAAAAGAACAGGGATATCGTGCTGCACGTTCGGGAATTGCTGTTTCTGACAAAGCAACCGGACCATTTGCTTTTGTAAAAAGCTTACGGCCTAATGCCGGTCAATGGCCACGTAACGTAAAGGATATTCATAAACAACCGGTTGGAGATGATGTGCAGGAACATTATTGCGGAGGTAAAGGGTGTTTACCATCTCATCCTGATACATTAAATTTATTGGGACGCGATTTTGATAAAGGACAAATGGCACGTGACCAAAACCTTTTCGTCGATGACGACGGAAAAGCTTATCATATTTATTCATCTGAAGAGAACAGCACTTTGCACATTTCACAATTAGCGGATGATTTTCTTTCTGAATCGGGGAATTATGCCCGTTTTTTTGCTGGTAGGTACATGGAGGCACCTGCAATTTTCAAGAAGGACGAGAAATACTTTTTAATAGCTTCCGATTGTACTGGATGGGCTCCCAACGAGGCACGACTGGCCTGGGCCCCCTCAATATTTGGTCCCTGGGAAGAACTAGGTAATCCGTGCCGGGGCGAGGAGGCTGAATTGACTTTCCGTTCACAAAGTACATTTGTACTTCCAGTTCAGGGAAAGAAAAATGCCTTTATATTCCTTGGTGACCGGTGGACATCGGAAAATGCCATAGATGGAAGATATATTTGGCTGCCGTTTCAGTTTGACGAAAATGGAATCCCATACCTGGAATGGATGGACGAATGGAGTTTAGATTATTTTGATTAATGAAACTATACCGATGAAACGAGCATGATTATTTTTTTCTTGTGAGTTCCCTGTCTGCCAATAAGCAGGCATCTGGCGATGAATTAATTATGATATCCGGCAGCTGCCGGATGAACCAACAAATATTCAGTTAATTGAAAAAATAAACAGATGAAATACCTCGTTTTTTTAATAATGGCTTTTTTCACCTTCTATTCATGTGAAAAAAGAGAAATAATCTCTGATTTTGAGATTGATGGATTTGTCAAGCATTTAAGTCTGGATAGTATTCGTAATGCTGAAACGAATTTCCGGTTTGAGAAAATTACACCTAACTGTTACCACCTAACTGTTGAACAGTGGGTAGAAAATGATGTAAAACAAAGGGGTTGGTCAATAAATTTGACTCCTGCTTTCGAGCAAGAATTTACATGGTCTTGTCACTTATCCCCCACCGATAAGCATATTATAGCAGATCATGTCTGGCGTTCTCCTGCCTTAATTTGGGCATCTAAAGAAAAAGAGTTGGTATTAATCCCCGATCTTGATGTCAGGGCTCACGATAGCCTGAGGTGGTATATGGATATGGATGTACCTCAAAAAACAATGACTATTGGGGTAAGTGATTACCTGGTAAAAGAGCATGTGTTATTTCATAAAAAGGAAACAAACTTTAAAAAAGGAATTTCAAAAGTGGCTTTTTACCTTTTGGTGAATGAAGGGGAGCATATGCTGGATAACCCATTTAAAAATGCACATGACTTTTTATGGGAGAAATACGGCGAGGCAAGTTATAACAAACAATGCCGCAATAAAACCGATTTGGATATTTATTGCAAGTATACCTATGACTGGGCTTTTAGGAACTGGCCTCGTATGTACCAGGAATTTGAGCTAAATGGAAAAATAGTAGGAGCACCGCAGTTTATAATTAATTATACGGGTAGCCCGAACTACAGGGGGGAATATGATGTACGCGAAGTTCCCAGTATCTGGAACCAGGCATGGTTCTGTTCTTTACGGAGTGCTGTTGGTTTATATAAATATGCGAAAAGAACAAATAATGGTTTTTTAATGGATAAAGCCCAAAAAACCAAAGAGCTGGCTCTTTTATTTCCACAGGATCGTGGCTTGTTTCCTGCGGTAATTGCCTGTGATGTGGAATATATAAAAACCGATAAGGGTACAGTTAAACAACCATTGGGCTGGGATACCAGGTATTTTACAAACTCGAACCGCAACCACTGGAACAGAAGTTTAAGTAAAAAAGACCGAAACAAGTCGCCTTATCAAACAAACGATCTGGCTGTAACAGGCTATCAGATGCTAAGGTGGTTTAATGAGTGCGAGAAGGATACAAGGCTGGTTGACTATTGTGAAACTTTTGCCGATAAACTTTTAACCTATCAGGACGAAGATGGGTTCTTTCCAACATTTATAGATGTTAATACACAGGAAGTAATTGATGTATTAAAACAAAGTCCTACAAGTGCACTCTCATCCGTTTTTTTAATTGAATTGTATAAAATTGAACAAGATAAAAGGTATTTAGAGGCTGCGTTACGTTCGTTGGATGCACTATTGATTGATATTGTACCAAACGGACAATGGGAAGATTATGAAACATATTGGTCATGTAGTTGGTGGGGAAAAGAGTTTATCAACAAAAAAATACCGCGTAATAATCAATATAAACAGAACACCCTGTCTATGTATTGGGCGGCAGATGCACTTTTGAAAGCATACGAAGTGACAAACGACGAAAAGTATATCAAAACTGGCGAAAGAGTATTAAACGAGCTGAATATGTATCAGGCTGTATGGCAACCACCCTATATGTATGTTGATGTCGTTGGTGGTTTTGGTGTAATGAATGCCGATGGAGAGTGGATAGATGCCAGACAATCAATTATTGGCAGCCTCCTGGTTCAATATGGAAAAGCAATGAATAATGAGCAGTATCTGAAAAGGGGAAAAGCTGCACTGGTGGCTGCTTTTAGTATGATGTATTGTCCCGAAAATGTTTCAAAAGAGCAATGGGAAAAAGTATATCCTTTTTTTAATGAGAAAGATTATGGTTTTATGATGGAAAATTACGGCCATAACGGATATACGAGCCCCGATGGGGAAGGAGTAGGGGTATTTACCATTTACGATTGGGGCAATGGACTAGCTGCAGCAGCGTACAATGATGTTGTTGACCAATATGGTCTGGATTTTTTCAAGAATAATTAATGGCTATTTAAAAATCGTTATAATGAAACAGAATTTTTTAACTGTATTTGTACTTGTATTAGTGTTCGGGGCATGTCAGCAACCCGAACCAAAAGTGTTGATTCCCGGAATGGACAACCTGTTTATGATGAGTGATGTAGAAACTCGTTCAATAAGCCCTGAAAACCTGACAGGAGAAAAAGGTCAGGGAGGTAGGATCAGCCCTGAAGAGGGTAATGCAAAACGAGCGGCAAAAAAACACGGTTGGAAAGCCAACCCCTATGTTTTTATTGAACCTGGAGAAGAGAAAGTTCTTGCAGATATTGATGGTTCAGGAATTATTAATCATATATGGATGACACCGGGACGAGATGGTAATGACCGTCTTCGCATTATCCGTATTTATTGGGATGGGGAAACCGAGCCATCTGTAGAGGTTCCTGTAGGTGATTTCTTTTGTAACGCCTGGGGAAGTAAAAACCAAACCAATATTGTTTCATTACCAGTTTGTGTAAATCCGTTAAATGGGTTTAACTGTTTTTGGCAAATGCCATTTCGAAATAATTGTAAAATTACCATGCAAAACCTTACTGAAAATCAAACAACATTATATTATCAAGTTGATTATACCCTTACCGAAGTTCCGAAAAATGCTGCCTATTTTCATGCGCAATTTCGTCGTGTAAAAGAAGTGCCTTTTAAAGAAGAATATGTTATTGTTGATAATATTAAAGGCCGTGGTCAGTATGTTGGAACGTTTTTATCGCGTGGAACAAAAAGCGATCGCTGGTGGGGTGAAGGTGAAGTACAGATGTTTCTTGACGGAGACACCGATTATCCGACCATTAATGGAACAGGGGAGGAAGATTATTTCCTCGGATCGTATGCTTATAAAAAGTATTTTGATCCGGGCTGGAAGAATTTCAAATACGTGGATTACAATACACCTTATGCCGGATTTTACCAGGTAGGGCACAAAGGTGAATTTGTTGGACGTTTTGGTCAATACCGCTGGCACATATACGACCCGGTTCGGTTTAAATCCGATTTCAAAATTCAGATTCAGTGCTTAGGTTGGGATGATGAGGGAAACTATCTTCCGTTGGAAGACGACATGTCATCAGTGGCATTTTGGTATCAAACAGAACCACATGGGAAATTTCCTGAATTGCCAGGAAAGGATGTGTTAAATGTTGAATATTAGGGTAAATGAATAAATTCAAAACAGTCCCTTAGTTGTTCTTCTAATTCTATCGATTCTATGCTTATTACTTTTTATGTGTTAATTGATTGGTTTATAACAAGCTATAGGTGCAAAGTTTGAAAAAACAGTTTCGTAAATTTGTTACATTTGTATTTGTAAAATTGAAAAGTTGACAACGAAAAGAATAAAATTATCAGATATAGCACGGGAATTGAATGTTTCTGTAGGGACTGTTTCCCTGGTGTTGTCAGGAAAAGCAAAACAGCATCGAATAGGTGAAGAAATGGCGAAAAAGGTAATTGCCAAAGCCGATGAATTGGACTATCAGGCTAACATTATGGCACGTAGTCTGAGGACAGGAAAATCCGGGATTATTGGATTAGCTGTTGCTGATATTGCCAACCCTTATTTTGGACGGATGGCAAGGTATATAGAAAATGAAGCATCTAATATGGGCTACCAGGTAATGTTTGGTAGTTCTGATGAAGATTCCAATAAGCTATCCTCAATTTTAAATACCTTTCATTCGCGACAAGTCGATGGCATAATTGTAGTCCCTGTGGAGAATTGTGAATTAGTTGGGGGAATGTCAAATAATGACACGATTCCAACTGTTCTTATTGATAGAGAATGCAATAACCTGCAAACAGATTTGGTTTGTACCAACAATTTCGACGGGGCAGTTCAGCTAAATGAGGTATTGCTAAAAAAAGGTTATAAAAAAATAGCAGCCTTTGTCTATAATCTTCGATTATCAAATTTTGAAGAGCGTTTAAATGGTTATAAAAAAGCCATAAAAAATGTTGAGGGAACTTTTAATCCCATAGTATTTAGTATTGATTTCAATAATGTAGAAGAAAACCTTGTCAAAGCTTTGGAAGAAGCTTTAAAGATTCGTTGTGATGGACTATTTTTTGTAAATAACAGCTTAGGGATTTTAAGCTTAAAAATAATGCGTAAACGTTATAAGAAACTTCTAACTAAAATTGGAATGGTTAGCTTTGATAACCCGGAAGTATTTGATTTGTCAACTCCTCGTATAACGTGTTGGGAACAGCCAGTTGAAGAAATGAGCAAGAAGGCTGTTGAGCTTTTGGTAGGAAAGATTAATAATAAGAATGAAGATAAATGTCAACAGATAAAATTAAAGGGAAAATTGATATTGAGAGATTTTCAATAAAAATTTTGAATGATTGCTAAAACGTTTAAGTAAATACTGCACTAATAATTTATTGTATGATGAAACAAATATTTATTCCCACAATCAATGTACTTGTCATTTTAAAGGTGATAAAGAAGAGTTAGACACAATAGCTCTCAAGCTTTTGGATGTCAGTCTTTCAGAAATTGAAAGTGCATTCTAATTTCTAAGAATCAATCAATTCATTAATCAATAAAACTAAAAATTAAAATGAGCAATAAAGACAGGATTATTCCAAAGAACGTACTGCTTCCATTCGTTTTAATAACCTCCTTGTTCTTTTTATGGGGTTTGGCCAATAATATGACTGATACCCTGCTGGCTGCTTTCAAAAGGATAATGAGCATGACAGACTCAAGAACAGCCTTAATCCAAATTTCATGTTATGGGCTTGGGTATTTTATTTTTGCACTACCTGCAGCCATTTACATTAAGAAGTATTCCTATAAGTCAGGGATTCTTTTAGGTTTAGGATTATACCTTATAGGATGTTTCTTGTTTTTTCCAGCAAAGCTTACAGGAAATTATTTTCATTTTTTAGGGGCTCTTTGGGTTTTGTTTGGAGGCCTTTCAATACTCGAAACTGCGGCAAACCCATATATAATTGCTATGGGGCCGGAAGATACGGGGACGCGCCGTTTAAATCTTGCCCAATCATTTAACCCAATTGGTTCTATAACCGGTGTGGTGGTTAGCCAGGTTTTTATTCTCTCATCTTTAAATAAGGCCGGTGCCGATGAACGAGCAGCAATGTCGCCTGAGCAATTGGCGACAATACAGGGTGCTGAATTGAATTCTGTAACCACAACTTACATTACAATTGGAGCATTGTTATTGGCACTTTGGATGATCATTTATTTTGCAAAAATGCCACATACTAAAGATGCTGATGGCAGCATTGATTTTGGGCCAACTGTAAAACGTCTTCTAAAAAATAAAAACTATACAACTGGAGTGATTGCCCAATTTTTTTATGTTGGGGCTCAGATAGGTATATGGTCGTTTACCATTCGTTACGCGATGCAAGAATTAAGCTTGGAGGAGATAACCTTACCTGCTGGAAAAACAGCCGAACAAGTTGCTGCTAATTATTATATAGCGTCACTAATACTATTTGTATCATGCCGTTTTGTGTTTACTTTCTTAATGAAGTTTTTTAAGCCCGGGCACCTTTTAACGTTTGCAAGTTTATTGGCTATTGCACTTACCTTGGTTGTTGTATTTATTGGTGGTCAGATTGGCGTTTATGCCTTGGTTGGAATTTCAGGTTGCATGTCGTTAATGTTCCCAACTATTTTTGGTTTGGCCGTTAAAGGCTTGGGCGAAGATACAAAAATAGCAGGTTCGGGATTAATTATGACTATAGTTGGAGGTGCGGTAATTACTCAATTACAAGGTTTAGTTTCTACATCGGTAGATAAAGTTTCTCACACGGTTTCAATTGCTCTACCTGGTGGAATTAACATGGCTTACCTGGTGCCCTCTGTATGCTTTGTTATTATTGCCTGGTATGCAATTAAAGTTGCAAATAAACATTAAAAGAATATATATGCGAACAAGAATTTCAATTTATTTATTTTCCTTATCAACTGTATTGCTTTTTGCATCATGCGGGGTTTGGGGAACGAAAGAGAATAAAGCAGTGAATATCGTTGAGCCTAAGGACCCCCAACCTGTTTCTTCAATTCAAGAATGGAATGAGTTAAATAATAAATTACAGGTTGCCTGGGGAAATAGTAATCGTCGGTACCATAAATTTAATGTTCCCCGAGATATTACAGGAGATGATATTCAATTAAAAGGATGGAGAAACGAGAGGGTTAATGCACAACTTGTAATATGGACAAAAGATTCCATTGAGAATTTATCAATAAACGTTTCTGATTTAAAATCGGGCAAGAATAAAATTTCATCAGATGTAATACAGCATTACTTCATTCGCAATGTTATTGCCGATGATTTTGGGGGATGTGGGAAAAGAACAAAAACACAAGAGAATGCACACTTAGTTGCAGATTGCTTTGAAGAAGCCCATTCTATAACGATGGACGAAAAAACAACAAGGGGAATCTGGTTCAACATTGATATTCCTGAAGAAACCCATGGAGGCATATATAAATCCGATGTAACTGTAAAATCTGATGGGAAAGACATTAAAACTTTAAGCCTGACTGTACATGTAATAAATAGAATTCTACCAGGCCCAGATGAGTGGAAATACCATTTAGATTTATGGCAAAACCCATATGCTGTTTCCAGGATTCATAATGTAGAACTTTGGTCTGATCACCATTTTGAAAAAATGAAGCCACTTTTTGAAATGTTGGCTGGTGCCGGACAAAAATGTATTACAACCTCAATTTTGCATACACCCTGGGGTGGACAAACATATGACCCGTTTGGTTCAATGATAAAACGTACCTTAAATACAGATGGCACGTGGAATTTTGATTATAGCATTTTTGATGAATGGGTGGAGTTTATGATGGATCTGGGGATTAAGAAGCAAATTAACTGTTATTCGTTGATACCATGGGGAAATCAACTCTGGTACTATGATGAAATCACCCGTCAGGATACGTTTATTGTGGCCACCGCTTCATCCCCTGAATTTACCAATTACTGGAAGCCATTTTTGATAGATTTTAGCCAGCACCTTAAAAGCAAAGGCTGGTATGATATAACAACAATAGCAATGGATGAACGTCCGATGAAAGATATGCAAAAAGCAATAAAACTGATTGCTGAATACTCTGGACTGAAGGTGACATCTGCTGCAAACTATAACCCCGGCCTATCAGGTGAAATTTATGATTTAAGCATTGGCTCAGGACATATTTTACCAAAAAAAGTTCTGGAGCAACGTAGGTCAAACCGGCAGATTACCACCTATTATGTTTGCTGCGTTGAACCATATCCCAATAATTTCACTTTTTCACCACCATCAGAAGGAGTGTGGCAAGGATGGTTCACTTACGCGAAAAATCTTGATGGATTTTTGCGATGGGCATATAATTCCTGGGTAGAAGATCCCATGCAGGATACACGGTTCAGGCAATGGTCTTCAGGAGATACATTTTTTGTTTATCCGGGAGCCAAATCTTCTATTCGTTTTGAAAAACTTCGTGAAGGAATTCAAGATTATGAAAAATTAGCAATTGTTGTTGAAGAATTAAGGAAATTGAATACACCTGAGGCCAGTAAAAAACTTGTACAAATAAATTCTTTGTTAACAGAATTTGAGATAGAATCAATCAGGAACAAAGGTACAGAACCATTGATTTTACGTGCAAAAAATCTACTCAATAGCTTGTAGGAAAATATAAATAAAAATAATTAGTATGTCAAAATATACAATAGGATTAGATTATGGGTCAGATTCAGTTCGTTCCTTAATCGTAAATACCGAAAATGGAGAAGAAGTTGCCAGCGTAGTATTTGAATACCCGCGATGGAAGGAGGGCAAATATTGCGATGCTGCAAATAACCAGTTTCGCCAGCATCCATTGGATTATTTAGAGGGACTGGAATACACCATTGTTGAAGCACTTAAACAAGCTCCTGCCGGTGTCGCTAAAAATGTGGTAGGAATCTCAGTCGATACTACTGGTTCAACTCCAGTTGCTGTTGATGAAGAAGGCACACCTTTATCATTGAAACCGGGCTTTGAGGAAAACCCGAATGCCATGTTCGTACTTTGGAAAGACCACACGGCTGTGAAGGAAGCCGAAGAGATAAATGTTCTTTCAAAAAAATGGGAGATTGATTTTACAAAATACGAGGGAGGTATTTATTCTTCGGAGTGGTTTTGGGCCAAGCTCTTGCATGTTACACGCGAGGATGAAAGTGTATTCAAATCAGCTTATTCATGGGTTGAACATTGCGACTGGATTCCTGCACTTCTTACGGGAGATACCAACCCGCTTACATTAAAGCGCAGCCGTTGTGCTGCCGGGCATAAAGCCATGTGGCATGAAGCATTTGGAGGCCTGCCCTCAGAAGGATTTCTTACTGAACTTGACCCAAAACTTGCAGGTTTACGTGAACGTTTATTTAAAGAAACTTTTACCTGCGATGTTGCTGCCGGAACTTTAACCGGAGAATGGGCTGCAAAGCTTGGACTTTCTACTGATGTGGTAGTTGGCGTAGGAGCTTTCGATGCCCATCTGGGGGCAGTTGGTGCTGAAATTCAGCCTTATTATGTTTCAAAAGTCATGGGTACTTCAACCTGTGATATGCTGATTGCCCCAATGGAAGAAGTAAAAGATAAATTGGTAAAAGGAATTTGTGGACAGGTGGATGGTTCAATTGTTCCGGGTATGCTGGGTTTGGAAGCCGGTCAGTCAGCGTTTGGCGACATCTACGCCTGGTTCCGTCGGGTATTGGAATTTCCACTAAAAAATATTCTTGCTGGAACAGGTTTGGTGGATGATGAAACCAAGCAAAAGTTGATCAAGGAAACTTCAGAAAAAATAATATCAAAATTGAGCGAAGAGGCAGCGAAAATCCCAATTGCAGAAAGTGGAATTGTTGCCCTCGACTGGATGAACGGACGCCGGACCCCCGATGCCAATCAAGGCTTAAAAGGAGCAATTATGGGCTTAAACCTGGGCTCTGACGCTCCCCGTATTTTCCGTGCCTTGGTTGAAGCAACAGCTTTTGGCTCAAAAGCAATTAACGACCGTTTTATAGAAGAAGGGGTAAGGATTGATGGTGTAATTGCATTAGGTGGGGTAGCTAAGAAGTCACCTCTGGTTATGCAAATTGTTGCCGATGTACTTGACATGCCAATTAAAGTTGCACGTTCGGAACAAGCCTGTGCATTAGGTACAGCTATGGCTGCAGCTGTTGTGGCAGGTATTTATGAAAATACAGGACAGGCCCAGGAAAAAATGGGTGGTGGTTTCGAACTGGAGTATCACCCAATTCCTGAGAATGTAAAAAAATACAAATCGCTTTACCAACAGTATAAGAAGTTTGGTGAGCTTGTTGAAACCATAAATTAAAACAGTAGTGTCCGTGTAAAATATAATAAAACCGCTATGCTTCTTTATTAACTTAAGCTCTACGAGGTATAGGCTGATAAGAGGGGCAACATTTTTACAATACTTTATCTCCTGCGGGGAATTTCTGCGTAGCGGATAAAGTATTGTAAAACAAGGTAAATACGAAGTAAATTATTCCACGTAGTGGATGAACAAATTTTACTCGGACAGTACTGAAATTAAAAATAAAAAGGTGGCAAACAGATTAATAGGAAGACTTCCTAAAGTAGTGTTAAGTCAAGTAAGCAATGGGTGTCATCTTTCCAAAAGATGACACCCCTGTACACATTGGGATCGGGACTATCGGGTTATCAGTACCTGTTTCCTATATCCCGTAGGGATTAAATAGTTGTAGCACCGGGTTTTGTCCGGCTTTAGACGGGCTTACCCGGTGTTGGGATATGTGATAAGGAACCAGGCGGACGCAATGGTTTATCTGAAGCATTGGACATTTCATCCGCCGCATGGAAAACGTTTTT
>JANQII010000186.1 GCA_028282195.1 Prolixibacteraceae bacterium | reverse complement strand
CCAATGAAATAAATTAAATATGAATTTATCAATGCCAAATAAATAAACCGCAAAGGAACATAAGAACCCGCAAAGACGCGAATAGAGATCAATACAGATCAACACCATAAACCATTGAAAAACAACTTATTGAATCCAAAACTCACGTTAAAATAGTATTGATATTTGATCACTATTATTTTTGTAGTTGATTTAGATACCTGAAAACGGTGAAAAGGAATAGAATACAATTGTTTTCTACTGTATTCCTATTGTCTTCATTTTCTGTCAAATACATTAAAAACGTGATCGTCAACTGTAAGAACAACCAGTTTAGCTTGAATTCACGTTAAGTTATAAAGAACAAAATCATCTCAAATTTGTAATTTTACATGAGCGTAAAAAATGAATGTAAAAAACCAAAAATATATAATCCGGGAAGGTTGGATATCTATTTTCACCAACCTTTTGTTATTTGGACTGAAGTATTGGGCGGGATTAGTCTCTGGCTCTATTGCCCTTATTGCCGATGCCTGGCACACTTTGACAGACTCGGTTTCTTCCATCATTGTTTTAATTGGCGGAAAAATTTCCGGCAAACCTGCTGACGAAGATCACCCATTCGGACATGGCAGAGCTGAACACATTGCCGCCATCATTATTGGTGTTCTTCTGGCTATTGTTGCTTTTGATTTTGTGCTTGGTGCAATCAATAAATTTAAAAGTGGCGAAGCCGGGAACTTTGGCACCATTGCAATTGTAGTCACCATTATTTCCATTGTAGCCAAAGAGGCAATGGCGCAGTATGCTTTTTGGGCTTACCGTAAAACCGGATCTTCCATTTTAAAAGCTGATGCCTGGCATCACCGAACCGACTCACTCTCTTCCATAATTATCCTAATCGGGATTTTTACAGGTAAGTATTTTTGGTGGATTGACTCGCTTCTTGCCTTTATTGTAGCAATTATGATTGGCTTGGCAAGCTATGAAATTCTTTCAAAAGAAATAAAAAAGCTATTGGGCGAACAAATTTCCCCTGAACTCATAAAGGAAATAATAGCGGAAGTTGATAAGCTTACTGAAATAGAAGTCCACATTCATCATTTTCACCTGCACCAATATGGCAACCACAGTGAGTTAAGTTGCCATATAAAACTTCCTGCAAATATGCCTTTGCAGGAAGCACACGACATATGCAGCAATATTGAAAATATGATTAAAGAAAAATTCAACCTGGTTACTACTATCCACCCTGAGCCAATCTAATTTATTAAAGTTTAGAATATCGGAAGAAATGATTATGATTGCACCAGTTATTTTTTTATCAAATCAAAGAGATTCCAAAAAATTGTATTGTAGAATATAAAAACAATCAAATACGTTAAATAAGAATAGGCTGTAAGCAATTTTAAGCTGAATTGTTTATACATAATTTTTAAAAGTACAGCAACAAATATGGGAAAGAGAACGTAATGGAAACCGGTTTCAGAAAGAATTTCCCACAGCCAGCCGGGAGTATTTGTTTCCGAAAATAATTTATTTACATAGAAATGATCTTCGAGTTTATCGATATCATTTAATCCGTATTCCCTTTTAAATACTAAGAAATAAATTGCCGATACAACATCTGGTAAATGAAAGATGATAAAACTAAATAATGATGTTTTAAGAATATCGGGAAACCTAATTTTGTGGAGCTTTTTGTGGTAAAGAATAAATACCAAAAAAACGCCTGAAAAACCCAGGCTCACCCCCAACAAAGGTATCAAAACAAACAGTGAATCGTAATAAAAGGTTTCCAGATCATAGGCTGATTTCACAGTAGAATCTTCAAACTGGTCTAATTCATCCTGAAATTCCGATAGGTCAATATACAAATCTTTATATTCATTGTATTTTTTATCGTTTTCGCTTAAATAATGTTGATATACTTTATCATTAATCACAATATCGAATGTTAGGTATGTCATCAGATAACCAATAACAATCATCAACACGCCTATAAGAAATACATTACTCGCTAAAAATCTTCTCATTGGAGGGACGGTTATGTTCAAATTGGTTTTGTAAACTTATATTTTTCTCTAAATCATCAATAAGCTTTTTTTGCTCATTGGTTTCGGGCAATACATTATAGCTTTCCCAGAATTGACGGTTATATGGAGCTTGCTTAAAAAAATCGCTATCCCATGTTTCCCTATTCTGCTCAGTTTCGATAGTTGTCTTATCTGTACTAATTTCGGTAAACAACATTTCCAGTTTCGTAAAGTAATACCAATCATTCTTGCCCAACAGGTTTGACTCACTATATTCCCCATCTACCGGCTTAAACCGAAAGTTAAGAATCTTCGGAGTTTCATACGAAAAATAATTTAAATATATATTTCCCTGATCGTTTTTGTATTTCATAACAATTCGGTGAACCACTGCACGATCAAAAAAGTGCCCACTCCGTGCTTTCTGGCCTTTTGTACCTGCTACAAGTGCATAGTTTACCTCCTTAATGCTATAATCATCATCAAAAATATATAGATACCCAACAGGAAGAAATCCATTGTTATACGCATATTTTGTAAATAGGTCAACCGTTTTTGTATTTGGAGCTATTTTTATTTTGTAAATCAAACGATGATTATGGATCAGCAAACTATCGACGGAAAATTTGTGTGTTTCAAACAGAGTTTCGTCACTAAATATAGCATGAACCTGGTTGCTGTTCCTTAATAAGTTCATCTGTCCCTTCAGCGTTACATCAAAACTATTTGTGTTAATATTCCAATAAGACAGTGCCTCTTTCATACTAAATTCCGACTTATATTTTTCAAGATCATTATCCTTAAAAATCTTACGTTTATTCTTGTTATTAGCAAATTTGTACAGATAGAACCGATAAAGCATTAAACTATCAATTGCGCGGTAGTCATAGCTTCGTCTTATTTCATCAATACCCACCTTCAAACTGCCTTTGGTATACGTTGGTTCAAATACAGTAAAGGCCCCTTCAATAAGCCACTTGTAATCTGTTTTGTTTCTTTCGTTATACCTGAAAAACCCTTTTTGTATATATGGCTCACTGCTATTCAATACATTGAAATTATCCAAAGCTCTTTTTACGATTCCGTTAACATCGATTTTATCGGTTTGTCCTACCGCAACTTCCGATAATAAAATAGCCTGTTGCTTTAGTTTAATTTCGAGGGGTTTACCAAAAACCGAAATTTTTACATGTTCCTGCTCATAACCCAAATGAGAAATCTGCAATACTGAATTCTTATGTCCTTCGGGAATATGTAACAAAAACTTTCCTTCAGCATTGGTCATGGTTCCTACTAAGCTGTTTGCAATATGTATATTGACATGGCTTAATGGTTTTGAACTAATCGAGTCGGTAACCATTCCTTCAATCAAATTTTGGGCTTTCAATTGATTGAGAAGGAAAATGGTCAAAAAAATAAGCAGTATTATGTGATGATTTTTCATAAATAAAATATTTATGTGGCGTTAAATAACAGAACATATATTTGTTTATATCTTAGTTATTATTTTTCAACTTCTGTACAAGAACTAATATTATCCTTTCACTCTTAAAATTTTATTTAATAATGAGATTAAAAAGTTTGCCTGCAACAACGGAACCATTTTCTTCCAAGCTATTTATCGTCTTTGGGGGCTATTCGGTTTTCACTATATATGTTTGTTTTTTTATTCTGGAAATATGCCTCTGCATTTTGAATTAATGACATAATCCAAAAAACAAACTATTCTTAATAAAATAAATCTAAATAAAAATTTTTGTAGTACAAATTATTCTATAAAAATAAATGGAGCGCAACCATTTTGTTGCGCTAATAATAAAAATTTCACTGCGAAAAAAATCATTTGTTTTCCCATTTCCATAAGAATATCTTTAACACCGATTACTAAAAAGCTGAAGCTATTGGCTCTCAAGTTCCCAATAGCTTGATTTTTATGTATCGGCATTATACCAATTTTAAAATAATTTCAAAATAATCTAATTATTATTGAAATTGGTATAAATTAGCGTTTTTGATTTCAGCTATGAAGAAACTAACATATTTCATCTTTCTTATTGTAGCAATTATTGCCTGTAAGGAGGTTTATGATCCGCCTCCGCAAGCTCTGTTGGAAGCAACAATTAAGTATTCTGACCCTGATGCTTCAGGGGCTCCAAAAGTTTCTGTTCAGGGGGTTGATCAGGACAGTATCTGGATTTACCAGGAATCGCTGACTGAATTCAGGCTTCCATTAACGGCGCAGGGTAACTCAGAATTTGTAATTTTACTTGACTCAATTGCTGACACCCTGAACATCTTTCATGAAAATGATTTCAAATACGAATCAATGGAATCGGGTTTTTATAACGAACACTGGATCCTTGATATCGAACACACACTGCACCGTATTGACTCTGTTGTAGTTGTTGACAGTGCTGTAACAAAAAACTGGCATGAAAATATTCAACTTTATATTAGCACTCTTGCTGCTGGCAACAACTAGTTATGCCCAAAGGGAACAGGAAGTAAAGAAACGCCCTAAAAGAGCAGATAATTTTACCCGTATGCACGGCCTGAGAGTTGGCTTAGACTTAACCCGCCCCATGCAACATTTTTGGTTTACAGGGGATCGTATTGGTACAGAATTAACTTTTGATATTGAATTAATACCCAACTTTTTCCCTGTACTTGAAACAGGTTGGGAAACCCTTAAAATTGATCAAGACTATCTGGCTTATAATTCTTCCGGCTCTTATTCCAGAATTGGGTTTGACTATAACTTTTTGGCAGCAGACCATAAAAAGGATATGGATATTCTTTTCGTTGGGCTTCGATACGGTTTTAGCTTTGCAAACCAGGAAGTGGATTCATACAGGGTGCAAAATTACTGGGGGGATCTTAGCAGCAGCTATCCAAAACAAAAATATAATTCTCAATGGTTTGAAGTTTTGCTAGGCATTAAAGGTGAAATTCTTCACAACTTATTTTTGGGTTGGACCATACGGGGAAAACTAAAAACGTTCCAGAAAGATTTTGACCTGCCTCCTGTTTACTTTAATCCGGGTTATGGAAAAGCCGAAAATAAATTCAATTTCGATTTTACTTATACCGTTTCCTATATTCTTCCTTTTGATTTAAAAGAATAACTAAAATTGTTTAAGCTCTGCGAGGTAAACGAGACATTGCATTGATCTCAGGGCTAAATGCCCAATCCTATCCGGATTTTTTTAAGGCTGTCCAGAAAGGAAGTTGGGACCACTTCAAAAAGTTGTGGAGTAATTGATTGTTATGCATAAATTTTAGCTACTCTAAAGATGAAGAATTCAACATCGGTTACCCCTCTTTGAG
>JANQII010000153.1 GCA_028282195.1 Prolixibacteraceae bacterium | reverse complement strand
CGGGTGTCCGTTTTCAACAAGAATCCTTGTCCGGAATCAACAGGAATTGGTGTCCGCTTTCAGCAAGAACGGGTGTCCGTTTTGCTCAAGAATATGCATTAAAGGGAGAATTGCCCAAAGGGAAGATTGGAAATCATGAAATTAGTCGTTTGGTTGCAGGGGGTAATATAATTGAAGGCTGGGCTCATGCACGCGATTTGCATTATGTTCGCAAACTGTTCAAGGCTTATAACACTAAGGAAAAAATTTATGAAACATTAATGCTAGCTGAGCAAGCTGGAATTAATTCTATAAATATCAGCCTTTCATCAAATCCACTAATGCGTAAATATAAGATAGAAACTGGTAGTAAGATGGAAGTGATTTCTCAGGTCTGGCATAATAAAGAAAACCCAAATGGAGATAACTTGATAAACATTAAGAAAGCAATTGATTATGGTGCTGATATTATTCAGATTCAGGGGGCTTCACTTGATTGGTTAGTACGTGATAATAAGTTTGATATAATTGAGGAAATGCTTGATTATATTAGAGGTCAGGGATATACTGCAGGTATGGGGGCACATACTGTTGATTCATTAATTGTCTGTGAAGAGCGAGCTATCATTCCGGATTACTACATGAAAACGATGCATCACGATCAATATTGGTCTGCTCATCCTATTGAAAACAGGATTCCATTTGAAGTGGATGGTCATAAAAATCAAGAGCATGATAAATTTCACGATAATATATTCTGTCTTTTCCCTGATAAAACAGTTGATTTTGTTGATCGGGCAAAAGTTCCTATAATGGGATACAAAACACTTGCTGCCGGAGCGATTTTGCCAGAGGATGGATTTAAATGGGCCTTTGAGAATGGAGCAGATTTTATTTGTGTAGGAATGTTTGACTGGCAGATTGTAAAAGATGTGAACATTGTGCTTGAAACCTTAAAAAATCTATCGAATAGAAAGCGTGATTGGTTTGGTTAAAATTTGGAAAGAAAGCTTCAAATATATTATTATCTCATTCATTTCCAATAACTTGATTTTACAAGATAACTATTTTGCTTTGATAATTTTGATTTTCGCAAACGAATTGAAGAATATAAGTTCCTCGGCCAAGATGCGACATATTAACAGACTTATCGAGACTACCAAAAGCCCCTGTTAATTGTTTCCTAGAGACAAGGTTACCCATTGTATTGAATAAAACAACTTCACATACATCTGATTTCAGGTAATCAGCCTTAATGTTGAATATTCCTTTAGAAGGATTTGGATAAAACAGCACCTCTAATTCACCCATATCTTCTCCAATGTTTATCTCATCTGTTTGAATAAGGTTATTATCTACAGGGCAGTTTGTAAAAGACTTGATTTCGTTACCAGAAACATCAATAATTGAAGTAGAGCCTTTCGAATAACTAATTGTGATTGTATCACCATACTTGTATTCAGAGTCAATATCCAAATAGATGATTGAATCTTGAAAACTAATGTGATGTATCGATTTATCGTGACTAAGTGAGAAGTCATTTATAGTTTCAGAAATAATCAAATTCTCATCGAGGGATTTACTAAAATGTAATATTACTTTTTGTGGATCATCAATGTTAACTTCTGCTTTTTCTAGAACACATTTGGAAAATAAATTTATTATAATATTCGCTGTTGAGGTTAGTGGCGAATTCATATCATTATCAATTACCTCAATAACTAATACAATCGTTTGATCTACGGTTATGGACTTAGTAGAACTTGTAGTAATCTCACCTGTGTTGGCATCAATGATAAAAAGTCCTTCTTCATTACCACCAATTATTGAATAAGTCAAATTTTGGTCTTCATCTGGATCGTTAGCAACTATTTGTCCAACAATATTATTGATCTTTACCTCTTCCCTGATGTTGAAAGTTTGGCTTGAGATCTCAGGTCTTTGATTAACTCTAATGGCTTTTAAAGTAATGTATACAGTTGCAGTCGCAGATAAGCTATTAGTAGCATTGTCTTTTACTTTTATAAGTAATGTTACGGTTTGATCAATAGTTGTATAAATGGTTTTATTTGCATGAATCTCACCAGTGGAAGGATTAATTGAGAAAAGTCCATCGTCATTTCCTCCAATGATAGAATAAGTAATTTGGTTTTGATCTGGATCTGAAGCACTTACCATACCAACCTTTTCATTAACTTTTTTAATTCCGTTTATTTCGAATGATTGATCAACAATGGAAGGTACTTGATTTTGATAAGTTGAACTTCCACTATCACTGCTATTATCTTTTGCAATAACTTGAATAGTTATAGTTGCAATAGCAGAAAGTGGAGTCGAATTGTTATCTGCAACTTTGATGGAGAGGATGTAGCTTTTGACTGTTGCTACAGTGATCGTGTTGTTTGCAGTTATTTCACCCGTGTTAGGATTGATTGCAAATAATCCATCCTCATTTCCGCTAATTATCGAATAGGTAATAAATTGTTCCGAATTTGGGTCTGATGCACTAACTTGACCGATAAAATCTTCTGTATATTTAGTGTGAGTAATTTCAAAATTTTGATCTGAAATAATAGGAGACTGATTAACCTCTGTAATTTTGTTTTCAGATTGATTATCTTCTATGCCAAATTTTCCGTACATTTCAACTTCATAAATTGAATTCCAAGAATTTTCAGTATTACCATTTCCAATAATTCTAACGTATTTCACTGTTTCAGGTTTCTCAAAAATTATTCTTTCGAAGTCTTTGGTTACACCACTTGATTTTTGATTGTCAAGTATTGTCTCCCATTGAGTTTTATCTCTTGAAGTTTGAATATCGAAATATGCAACTCTTTTGTTACCTCTAAACCATGAAATATCAATGCAATGCACAGTGTCTGTTCCTGAAAGTTCCAGATCAATCCAATTATTGATTCCTTCAGAAGCCCACCTTGTATTTAAATCTTCATCAATAGTTTGATCAGGAGTGTTACTAATCTGGTAGTTCATGGCATTGGCAGCTACAATTGCTAATTTATCCAGTTCGTTAACATTAGAGCCACCTGTATTCGATTGATCATTATTTACACTTATATTTATGGTCACATTTGCATTTGATGAAAGTGGGCTTAAGCCATTATCGCTAACCATAACATCAAGTACAATAGATTGATTCGAACTGAAGTTCAAATCAGAAATTACAGATATCTTTCCTGATGTCGGATCAATTGAAAATAAATCACTCTCATTCCCATTTGTTATGGAGTAAGTTAATTGTTGTCCATCGTCTGGATCTGTAGCGATCACCTTTCCGACGAAACTACTTTCTGAAGCATTTCCTTGAATCTCAAATGTTTGATCGTTTATTACAGGATCATTGTTATCAGGGGCAGCATCAGAGTCACTTGTATTCGATTGATCATTATTTGCACTTATATTTATGGTCACATTTGCATTTGATGAAAGCGGGCTTGAGCCATCATCAGTAACCTTAACTTGAAGTAAGATTATTTGATCAGAAGAGAAATTTAGATTTGAATCTACTGTGATGTTTCCTTGAGAAGAATCAATTGCAAATAAATTGTCCTCGTTACCGCCAGTGATAGAGTAGACCAATTTTTGTTCAGAATTTGGATCTGACGCAATCACTTTCCCTACAAAGCTATTTTGAGAAGCATCTCCCTGAACCTCAAAAGTCTGATTATTTATTATTGGGGCTTTATTTGAAGTTTTAACTGTTTCATTAGGATCTGAATAAGTTATCACAGGATGTTCCCCAGTCCAATCAACTTTTACAAACTGACCTTCATATTGAATTGTTAGATTTCGGTTATTCAAGTTGACATAAGGACTTTCAAGTACCTGCCAATTATTTATATTAAAAGCTGGCTGTATTACATTATTAATATGTGTTTCTGGCATTACCAAAAGCCTATCATTTTCTGTTGTATTATTTGCATAATCGGGTGCAACCCATTTAGCTTTTAATGAAGTATTGCTGGAATTAGTGTAATCAACCGTTAAAGTTTCCCAATCAACAGTCAATGAATTAGCCTTTAATGTATTTTGGAAGTTTGCAAAGCTTGAATGCTTAGTACTTGTTCCCACTTCAAAAACTACTGCATTAGTAGCTCCTTCGCTTCTGATAATATCGAAATCAGCTGAAGCTTCAGTATCAATAATGTATGTCTTTAATGGTTTAATCCCAGTATAAACAGTCCCTTCTCGGAGAAAAATCCACCCTCCAGATTCTACTTTTTCATCAATTTTTTTTGGGTACCGAATGTCCATCCTTTGAATGAGATTATTATTATGACCATCTCTTTGATTTGACCATCTTCCAATATTAGACCAAGGATCAGTAGAAGGGATATTAAAAAGGCTGATAACGGTATTTTCATGCTGTGCTATTTCTTGAAATGGGGAATTAGTACAATGATTCCATGCGTTAGTTTCAGAATCATCACTGCACCAATAATTATGAGTACATTCGATATAATTATACATATCCTGACTTTCATAATGAATCGAGAAGTTCTTGTAAGTAGTATAAAATTCAGTCGGTTTATAACGCATATGACCTGATCCGACTGCATATTTACCTGTTTTATAAACTTTTCTTAAGTTTTCTGCATACCATCCAGTACCAGTTGCACCAAAGCCTGCAGTAAACCCTTTTGTGGTATAAGGCACTCCATTGCCTAAAGCTATCTGATTTATTGGGTCAGGTGGGGTCCAGTTTGACAATGCTCCGAATATTAAAACTGGATTACCATTGTATGATCTCCATTTAGATGCATCACCAGAGTAACTACTGTTTTCTGCCCAATACAACCAATTTAAGAGGTTAGTATACCCATTACCAACACGACTTCTCATCGTATTACTAATTAAATGTGAACGGTTATGGGGAGATGCAATAATTCCTTTAAAATTATTTAGGGCTAAATTACTAATATGAAATAAAAGTGCAGCTTCAGCAGCTTTTATCATTTCTTCATCTTCATCGAATTCAAGTAGAGTTAAAATTGGATATATATGTAACCAGTCATAGGTTGGCGATAAGTTTTCTGTATAACCTTTATCGTATAAGCTTGAGAAAACAGTTATTAATTTTTGTTTGACAACTTCATGCAATTCTTCGCTGGAGATGTAAGTGTTTTGATTTGTAAGCCAACCAGATTCTCCAGGAAACCATTTGGTAAAAAGATAACTTGCAGACCATTTCATTAAGGCGTGATTCTCAGTTCCATGTCCATTACTTTCACGCCATGACTTTATATAACCCTTCATCTCATTTCTTTCTGCACTGGAAAAGTGATCCCAATACTTGCCAAGTGCCCATACACCATATGGTATTGATTGCTCATTTTTTTTGGCAACTAAGTCAATAATTTCCTGTTGGGCTGTCTCATTATCAGGATTTAAACTTAGATCTGCCAAAGAAGAACCCCATCCACCCATATTGGATAAAGTTTTCTGAAGCCAAACTTTACGACTTTCAATAGTTGAAAGATCCTGAGCTATTGTTGAAGTGCTTATAAAAAGTAGCAATAAAATGTTTATAAGACTTATTTTTTTCATCTTCCTCTCATTTACTTTTGTGAATATGTTTTCTAATCTGTATACCCTTTTTGTTGACTTTACCCTAAGTTATTTTTTAAGATAAATATTACTTGGTGATTGATTGACAATAGCTATGCCATGTAAAGTCTGTGATTGTAAGTAGTTCATTTTTAGGTTTTAAATTGTTTGTTGAAACAGATTCAGTTTCTCAAAATGAGAATGTCCTTTTCAGTTTGATTCTCTCATGATGATTTTGTGATGAGGAATAATTTGTTTTATTAATTAACGTGAACTCGGGTTAAGGGCATTCATAATTCACTCATTATCTACAGATTGTGATTTAAACAAAAAATGAGGACAATTGAATGCCTTTGAAAACAATAGAAAAACAATTATATCCGACTGTATTCAATCGTTTTCCCGCTTTTCAGAAATCTATGACTGAATTAATTGTTCATTATCAATAAGGTAATCAAGTTCTTATCCCGAACTCAGGTTAATTAAGTATCATAGAATTGTTTTTGTTTTCTGTTTGGAGTAGGTTTTGTCATTCAAACTAAATACATAAATTCTGAGGTTGGATAAAATCAGCCTAGATATTCCTAGTTTTCGTAAAAATACCTATTGATAACAAGCTCAAGTAGTTGAATATTTGTACTTCATTTAAACGTTTTTTATACTATATTGATTTTATGAAGTAATCAATATATATAGTGTGCAAATAGATTTCGCGAATTATTATTATGAGATAATCCAATTAAAATGGTTTACATTTGCTGAAAAAATGATTTTTGTGTAATTAAATTCTAAAATATGTCAAAAGTTGCGTTGATAACTGGAATTACAGGACAAGATGGTGCATATCTTGCAGAATACTTACTTAAAAAAGGATATGTTGTTCATGGTATAAAACGTAGATCTTCTCTTTTCAATACAGATAGGATTGATCATTTATACCAAGATCCGCATGCTGAAAATAGAAATTTAATTCTTCATTATGGAGACTTAACTGATAGTATGAATCTAACCAGGATTATTCAGGAGGTTAAGCCTGATGAGATATACAATCTTGCAGCAATGAGCCATGTTAAAGTAAGTTTTGATACACCTGAATATACAGCAAATGCGGATGGTATAGGTACTTTAAGAATTCTTGAGGCAGTAAGGTTGTTAGGACTCAAAAACACTAGAATCTACCAAGCATCTACTTCTGAACTTTATGGGTTAGTGCAAGAAGTACCTCAAACAGAGAAAACACCATTTTATCCTCGTTCTCCTTATGCTGTTGCAAAAATGTATGCTTATTGGATAACAGTAAATTATCGTGAAGCTTATGATTTACATGCCAGTAATGGAATTCTTTTCAATCATGAATCTCCTATTCGTGGTGAAACTTTTGTTACCAGAAAGATTACCCGGGCAGTATCCCGGATTGCTTTGGGAATGTTAGATAAAGTATTCTTGGGAAATTTATCTTCTAAAAGGGATTGGGGGCACGCGAAAGATTACATTAGAGCCATGCACTTGATTTTACAACAGGATAATCCAGATGATTACGTAATTGCAACTGGTGTTACTACAACTATCCGGGATTTTATTAAACTTTCGTGTGAAGAAATCGGAATACAAATAGACTTTAAAGGTGAAGGTGCTGATGAGAAAGGTTTTATTGTAGGAGTGGATGAGAAAAAATTTGTTCAGAAAGTTGGTGAGTCTTTCCTGGATGGTATTCTTGCCCGGTTAAGTTTTGGTACTACAGAAATAGTAAGTGTTGATCCAATGTATTTTAGGCCAACTGAGGTAGAACTATTAATTGGAGACCCAACAAAAGCTCAGGAGAAGCTTGGCTGGACCCCAAAATATGATTTAGCTGGATTGGTTGCTGACATGATGCAATCTGATATAAAATTAATGCAAAAGGATTCTTTTTTGCGTGAAGGTGGATATAGAACACTAAATTATTTTGAATAAAAGAGATGAGGATGTCTCAAAGAACCGGGTCTATGTCATCCTGAACTTGTTTCAGGATCTGTAAACAATTGACTTGCAGCCAGGAGATTCTGAAATAAATTCAGAATGACTGGTATTTTCTTAGTTTTTGGACATCCTCATTAAATGCATTGAAAATGAACAAAAACAGTAAAATATATATAGCCGGTCATTTAGGATTAGTTGGTTCAGCTATTCTTAAAAACCTTCAAAATAAAGGTTATTCAAACTTTGTGTTTAAGTCAATTGATGAATTGGATTTAACCAATCAAAAAGAAGTTGAAACCTTTTTTGAAATTGAAAAGCCAGAATACGTTTTCTTAGCTGCAGCAAAAGTTGGAGGTATTGTGGCCAATAATACATATCGAGCTCAGTTTATTTATGAAAATCTGATGATTCAGAACAATGTCATTCACCAAGCATATGTCCATGGAGTTAAAAAGCTGCTTTTTTTAGGGAGTACATGTATCTACCCTCGTGATGCTGAACAACCGATGAGTGAAGATAGTTTATTAACTTCTCCGCTTGAATATACAAACGAGCCATATGCTGTAGCTAAGATTACAGGGATTAAAATGTGCGAAAGTTATAATATTCAATATGGGACAAACTTTATCTCGGTAATGCCTACAAATTTGTATGGACCAAACGATAATTTTGATCTTGAGAAATCTCATGTGCTACCAGCATTAATTAGGAAAATATATCTTGGAAAATGTTTGGAAGAGAATAAATGGGAGGATATTAGGAACGATTTGACAAGAAGGCCAATTGAAGGAATAAATGGAGAGGCTGAGGAAACTGAAATATTAAGTATTTTAGCAAAATACGGAGTTTTAACTAACTCAAAGACAAGTGAAGTTTCAGTTGAGATTTGGGGAACTGGTAAGCCTATGAGAGAGTTCCTGTGGAGTGAAGAAATGGCTGATGCCTGTGTTTTTGTAATGGAGAATGTTAATTTTGAAGATGTTGAAAACTCAGCAATTAATAATAACGAAATTAGAAATACACATATTAATATTGGCACTGGAAGAGAAATCAGTATAAAAGATTTGTCAGAATTAATTAAAAAGATTATAACATTTAAAGGACGCTTGGTTTTTAATACTGATAAACCTGATGGGACAATGAGAAAATTGACAGATCCTTCTAAATTGAACAGTTTAGGTTGGAAACATCAGATTGAGATTGAAGAAGGTGTTTCAAAAATGTACCAATGGTATATCGCTTCTTAAAACAAAAGGTTGGGAAAAGTTATAAAAACAAACATGTGCTTTTGCTGAAAAGTAGGCGAAAATACATGTTTGTTTTATGGACAGCTTTAATTCTCGTTTTCTCGCTATACCCTTCTTCAGGATTGCCGGAAAATCCAGGTATACCTAACCTTGACAAACTGGTTCATTTCTTTTTGTATCTTATTTTTTCTTTATTGTGGATGTGCTTTATTTCTGATATACAGAATCTTGCAGGGTTGTTGAGGCTTTTTGTTGTAATCTTTTTATTGACACTAGCAACCGAGGTTTTGCAGCAAATCCTGCCGATTAACAGAACCGCGTCTCTATATGATGGATTGGCAAATTTTATTGGCTTTTTCAGCGCAATAGGTATTTACCGAACCTTTTCAAAATCTGGTTGGACGTAATATTCCCCATAGCTATTTGTGTGTGTCTGATTGGTGTTGTAAGTGCTTGTTTATAAGCTTGATGTGAGTTGGTAATTTTACTACTTTCCATTAAAATTCATGTTTAATTAACAACAATGTTGTAGTTTTGAATTGTTATTTAATCAGACCAAAGCACGATTATGAAATTTAAAAGTAAAGTTGAAGTTATTGTCAACGGAAAACCGAAGAATTAATTATTACTTTTAAAAACTCAGGCTATGTTAAAAGAACGCGAATCAATAATCTCGAAAATAAGTGTAGTTATTCAGGTATTAATTACTTTGATGTGCTTCACGATTACCTTGCTTTTTGTTACAGGAAATAAAGGATTTGATGAAGTGCTATTCAATGAATTTAATTATTCGGTAATCGTAATTTCATTGATTTGGTTTTTCTTGTTGGAAAAAACAGGTAAAGGAAACTTAGTTCGTATGTCCAATGCATGGGATGTTTTTGTTGGCTATTTTAAGGTCATATCAATTGGGCTTGGTTTGTTGATTGTAATTAACTTATGGCTTCAATATTCTGCTTTAAGTTTTTCAAATTTATTCTTCTTTAGTTTATCTAATTTATTGCTGTTGAGTCTTTATAAACATTTTTTACATGCTTTTATCCGTTTTTTCAGAAGAAAAGGATACAATAGCAGACAAATTTTGGTAATTGCTGATGATAAATCTGAAAGCTATATCGATCTAATTATTAATAATAAAGATTGGGGGTACAAGATTTGGGGAATTATGACAGATAGTCTATTCATTGACGAAAAATACAATAATGAATATCGTGTGATTAGGCCATCTAAAGATTTGAAAGACTTTCTTGACCGTGAAACAATTGATGAAGTTATTTATTGTAAATCACAAGTTAATCAGGAGGAGATTACAAAACTTATTGCTGATTGCTCCGAGATTGGAATTGGATTCCACCATAGGACTAACTTGACACCTAAATCAGTAAGTCTTAAACCAAGAGTTGCCTTATTTAGTCAACTTCCTTTCATTTCTTACAGGAGTACACCTGATAATTATATCGCGTTGAAGGGCAAAAGTACGTTTGATTTCTTTTTTAGTCTTTTTGTAATTATTATGACTTTACCCATATATACAGTTATTGGCATAATAATTAAACTTGACGATGGAGGCCCTATTTTCTTCAAACAGGAAAGAGTGGGGTTAAATGGACGCAGATTTTATTGTTATAAGTTTCGTACGATGGTAACTAATGCTGAAGCCTTGAAAGCACAGTTGATGGGGCAAAATGAGCAGGAAGGGCCGGTGTTTAAAATTGCAATGGACCCCAGGGTTACAAGGATAGGACGGTTTTTAAGAAAGACTTCATTGGATGAATTGCCTCAATTTATAAATGTTTTAAAAGGAGAGATGTCTGTCGTAGGCCCCAGGCCTCCAATCCCTAGCGAAGTTGAACAGTACGAACGCTGGCAAATTCGCAGATTAAGTGTAAAACCTGGGATTACATGTATCTGGCAGGTTTCTGGCCGTAACGATATTCAATTTGATGAGTGGATGCGCCTTGATATGAAATATATCGATAATTGGTCAATAAAATTGGACTTAATATTAGTCTTTAAAACAATCAAGGTCATGTTAGTTGGAGATGGACATTAATTTTTTTATCTTTTCCTCAAAATAAAAAGTCCTAAATCTATTTTATTGGTTTATTATGAGAATTAAAATGAGATTGAGTCATTATATCTTAATGGCTGTTGTTATGGTAAGTTTCTTTTCTTGTAGTTCGGAAAGGAAACTTACTTTTTTAAACGATATTCAAACTGAAGCTTTTCTATCAGGAGTCCCCGAACCTCCTTCAACTTATTTAATTAAGTCTAACGATAATCTGTTTATTAATGTTATAACGATTGACGATCAAATAAATGCATTATTTAACCCAACGACGGGTGGAGGAGGTTTTAACAGGCCGTTCGAGAGTTTGTCTGGCCAATATTTATATGGGTATGAAGTTGACGGATTGGGAGAGGTTGAAATCCCTATTATGGGTAAGATCAAATTAAGTGGTTTGTCTTTAGAACAAGCAAAAGAAAAAATTCAGGCAGTTGCTGATGATTACTTAAATGATGCTACCGTTCAGGTTAAGTATTTGAGTTTCAAAGTTACAGTAATGGGAGAGGTCAATAGGCCCGGCCTTTATTACAATTATAATACCCGATTGACAATTTTTGAGGCTATTAGTATGGCTGGGGGAATAAGTCAATTTGCATCATTGGATAAGACGACAGTCATCAGGGAATATGCTGGAGGTACACAACCTTTTAAAATAGATTTAACAAGTAAGGAGGTACTTGACTCAGAAGTATTCTTTCTTCAACCCAATGATGTGATTTATATTGAACCTCAAAAATTAAAGAATACAAGACAAAATACTGGAATGTTTACGCTATTTTTGTCTACAGTTTCTACATTACTAGTTGTACTTAGGTTTTTTGAGACCTCTGGGAATAGTAATTAGAAACCCTTGATTAAAAATATTATCGTCTATTATGGTTCAAAAAATTGAAGATATTAATTTATCTCTTGAAGAACAGGATACCAGAAGAATAAAAGAATTTCTTTATAAGGTTCTTCGTAAATGGTATTGGTTTGCTTTGACTGTTATATTAGGGGCAACAGCAGGTTATTTTCATACGGAAAGAACTGCTCCTACCTATAATGCTTCGAGTTTGATCCTTATAAAAGAAGGGGAATCCACGGCTGATTTATATGGTGGTTTTAACAAGATGTTCAGGAAGTATACTGTATTGGAAAATCACATTGGGGTCTTAACTTCATATTCTATAAACAGAAAAACAATTGACGCACTAGGCTGGAACTGTGATTGGTATATTGAGCACCCAATGCTTGATAAGCAGCTCTATAGTAATGAGCCATTTACAATTAATGCCGAAGATGGTGAAAACTTAACTAATGTCCCTGTTTATGTAAAATTGATAGGAGATAAGCAGTTTCAAATTGATGTTGATGCAAGGATTTATCACAAAGGACGTGAAATAGATTTAGTCCTCTCAGAAATAGGAGTGTTAGGAGTTCCGTATGAAAATGAGTATTTTAGCTTTACCTTATTTGCAAAAAATTACCGCAAAGGAAACAAGTACTTTTTTGTTTTGAGGGATTTAGATCGCCAAACGATGAAGTATATGTCAAAGTTGAGTGTTGGACCTCTTGACGATGTCTCGGATATGATTAGCATAAGTTTGGTTGATAATATTTCAAGGAAAGCAGTTGATTATTTAAATGAACTCAATCGTCAGTTTATAAATTTTAGCCTTGAAGAAAAAAACCTCAAGTCAAAAAGGGCAATTGACTTTATTGATGGACAGCTTGCCGATGTTATTGACACCCTAGATGTTGCCGGGCGAAGATTGACCAGGTACCGTTCTGGCAATAAGGCTGTTGGGTTAAGTCAGGAAGCTGGCTTGATTGTGGAACAGATTGTAAAGCTTGATGCCGATCGTGCTTTGGAGCAGAGTGGCTATGATTATCTGGTTAATTTAAGGGCAGATTTAGATGATACCGAGAGAATGAAACAGGTAATTGCACCATCGGTTGTAGGCATTAATAACTTATCATTAAACAATCTGGTGACAAAACTTACCGACTTATACAGCCGACGAGAAGTGATTGCATATTCGGCAAGTGAGAAGAACCCGGCTTATATTCAAATAGATAATGAAATAAGTCTTGCACAACTAAACTTAAAAGAAACGCTGGACAATCTAATTAAAAACTCAGAAATAAAATTAAAGAGCATCGATGAACAAATCCGAAAAATGAATGCTCAAATGGCTTCTATCCCTCAGGCAGAACAAGAACTGTCCAATTTTCAACGAAAATATAGCCTCACAAGTGAATTGTATACTTTTTTGCTTGAAAAAAGAGCTGAAGCTGCCATAAGCCATGCCTCGAATCAACCTGACGCAAAAGTACTTGATCCTGCACGAAAAAATACGGTAAGAAGGGTAGGACCCAATCGTATGATCAATGTTGCGGCAGGCGTTCTTTTTGGAGGCATGATTCCTTTGGTCATATTACTTTTGACAGCATATTTTAAAGAAAAGCTAGTTTCGGCTGAGGAAATTGAACGTATGACAAAAATCCCAATTATTGGAAACATTATACACAATCCATATTCTAATGATCCTACTCCTGCTGTAAAAAATCCTCGGTCTGCTATTGCAGAATCATTAAGGGAATTAAGAACTAACCTCAAATTTTTGCAGAATGGAGAAGATGAGAAAGTCATTAGTATGCATTCTACTATTCCTGGAGAAGGAAAGACTTTTACCACTATGAATCTGGCAACAATATTAGCGATGAATAATAAGAACGTGTTGTTGATTGATGCTGATTTGCGTAAACCTGGAGTTCATAAATTCTTTGATCTTGAGAATAAAAATGGTTTAAGTACTTATTTGGTTGGGGCTGTAGAACTGGAAGAAATTCGACAAAAAACTAAAATTGATAATTTAACCTTGATTTCAGGAGGGCCAATTCCTCCTAGTCCCAGTGAAATAATTGAAAACCCAAGGTTTGAGACTTTATTGGAAAATTTCAGAAAAGAGTATGATTACATCATAATTGATAATCCTCCGTTAACACTTGTTAGCGATGGTATTATTATGAGTTATTATTCGGATATTAACTTATATGTGCTAAAACAGGATTATAGTTCTAAAGACCAGGTTAAGTTTATAAACTATGTTAGTAAGCAGCGAAAAATGAGGAATCCTGGAATTATCTTTAATGATATTAATCCTAAAAAATATGTTTATGCTGGTTATTATGGTTCAAAATATAATTATAAAAACAGCTACGGACATTATTACCACAAGTAGATATATTTAAGGCTACAATAAATATTTTTAGTCATGATTATCGCAGTAGATTTTGATGGGACGATTGTAGAGCATAAATACCCTAAAATTGGTAAAGAAATTCCATTTGCTTCAATGACCTTAAAGAAGTTACAAGAAGAAGGCCATCGGTTAATCTTGTGGACTTACAGAAGTGGAAAAGAACTTGATGAGGCAGTTAAGTATTGTGAAAAGAAGGGAATTGAGTTTTATGCAGTCAATGCAAATTTCCCTGAAGAAAAGTTGGATGATACTGTGAGCCGTAAGATTCTAGCGGAGCTTTATATTGATGATAGAAATGTTGGAGGACTTCCGGATTGGGGTGTTATTTACAGGGAGGTTCAAGCACTATCCAAAAAGAAAAGGTAACATTTACTATCTTTCAAATTAATTTGAATCGCTTATTAGTTAATAGGCTTAAGTAATAATTCTTTTCTAATAGGATTCTCAGAATAATTTGGTTTGATTTTATCAAATATAGTACGGTATCCTTTTTTTAACCCCCTTAGTATATATTCTTCTCCAATTTTTACGTCTAGAGTAATACCCCCATTATTGTCAGAGTTTTTTCGGGTGTAGAATTCATTATTGGTTTGCAGTTCAACCATTGTTAAAGGTAATGGATTATTCGTATCCTGGTCTTTTGTTACAATCTCAATTTTCACTCCTTCCAGATCAAAATAGTAAATATCATCACCTCCAATGCTTCCAACACGGTTCGAGGTAAAATAGCCAGAAGTGTTCGTTTCATCAAAAGTCAATGAAAAATCATCATAGGTAGAGTTTAAGGTATTCCCAAGGTTATGAACAGGATATATACCATTATTCCCGTTAAGGGCAACAAAGATATCTAAACCACCATAGCCAGGAAGTCCATTTGATGAAAAGAAAATATTGTCGTTGGTATCAACAGTAGGGAACATTTCTTTCTCCCGGGTATTAATCTCAGCTCCAAGATTTATTGGCTGTGACCATCCTTGAGGAGTCCAGTTTGATTTATAAATATCGGTTTTTCCAAAACCACCAGGCATGTCTGAAATAAAGTATAAAGTTTGTCCATCAGTGGAAAGGGCTGGATGACCAACAGAGTACTCATCACTATTATAGGGGAACTCTTTTTCCTTTTTCCACCTTTTTCCATCCCATTCAGAAATAAAAATCTTTAAATTACTTTTACCGTCAGAAGTTCTTTTCTTTTTTCCTCCGGTGTAGTTATTACGTGTAAAGTAGATTGTATTACCATCTTTACTAAAAACAAACGGACCTTCATGAAAACGGGAATTTAATTCTTTTGAGAACTTCTCAATTTCATATAAACTTCTTTTATGAAATCCTGCAGAATATAAATCAAGAAGAGGTTGTCCGTCCCAGGAATAGTTATTACCGGTAACAGAAAAAGTATCCCTGGAAGAAGAAAAGATCAACTTACCCTTATGTATCACCGGGCACATATCTGTAAAGCGAGTGTTCTTGCTGACACGCCTGACACTGAAAATCATGGGATTTGATCCATTTGTGAGTTGAGGTAGCTTACTCAATTGTTTTTTAGCAAGCTCATCATTGGGTACTTCAGCAAGATATTTTTCAAGCCAGTTTTGGGCTTTATTGTAGTTTCCTTCAACTTTTAACAGTTGAGAATATTGATAAAAGTCTTCGGCAGTTGCAATGTCTGATTCCACTAAAGATGAATAATAGGTAGATGCATTTTCATAGTCGCCAATTTTATTGTAGGCATAGGCCAGGCGCTGAAAAAGATAGCTGTCAGAAGGATTTTTTTCATGCAGGGCCTCATATATTTCTATGGCCTTGTTAAACTGAAAGTTATTATAAAACTTATTGGCTCTTTTTTTTGCGGCATTTTGAGATTGGCATAATACCGGAATAAAAATGGATAATATTAAAATCTGTATATAGTAACTGAGCTTCATTTTCAAATAGTTTCATGTTAGAAAAAACGGGGTGTTAAGATTCTTTTATTTCCAAACTTCATATCATAGCTAATCATAATCTCATGAGTCCCGCTGTTGTATTTACCTAACCTTGAATGTGTCTGATCGTAAGCATAGCCAATCATTAGTTGAGGAGATAATTGAAAATTAATAAGTCCACCAAATGAATCCTCTAAACGGTACATTAAACCTACTTGCAATTTATCATTAAAAATTAAAGAGGTCAATATTTCTGCAGAAAAAGGGGAACCATCAACTATTCGTGTTATGAATGCAGGTTTAAATTTGATGTATTCTGCAACATCAAGGATTAACCCACCCATTAAAAAATAGTGACGTTCTTCATGGTTAACCACGTCCAACGTGTTTTTGTCATCCGATAAACTATTACGTATAAGCTTAGGGACCGATATTCCAAGGTAGTGGTTTGATGAATAATAATATGCACCTATTCCGAAGTTAGGAAGAAACATATTTTGATCACCTGCCAGTGCAATAAAATCATCATTGTTTGCACTTTTTAACCGTAGAATATTGTAATCATATAAGTTGAACCCGGCTTTTAACCCGAAGCTTAATTTTGACTTTCTGCTAACTTTTAAGTGATAAGCATAATCGGCATAAAGTCCGATTTGTTTTACAGGGCCAATTACATCGTAAATAAGGTTTAATCCTACCCCGACATGGTACACTTGAAACGGAGAATTAATAGAAAGGCTCAGGGTTTCAGGGGCCCCTTCAATTCCAACCCACTGTTGACGGGCAATCGTAGTAACATTAAAAGTACCACGGCTCCCTGCATAAGCAGGATTAATAGACACAGGATTATTAACGTATTGTGAGAATAAAGGGTCTTGTTGTGCCCTGCAAAATAATGATACCAGTAATAATAGGGAGACGTAAGTAATCTTTATATGTATTTTTACAATCTTCTTCATTATAAAAAAATTAGCGATAAATATAAATAAACCCTGTTTTGCGTTTTTCTTCAGAATATTCAATAACATAGAAATATGTTCCTGCAGAAAGTGGTTTATTCCCAATGGCTATAGATGAATTTGAACTACCATCCCATTCGTTCATATACCCTTTTTTCTCGTAAACAATATTTCCCCAACGGTTATAAACTATGAACCGATTATCGGGATAGTTTTCAATTCCATCAATAACATATGTATCATTCTGCCCATCTCCGTTAGGTGTAAAAACGTCATAAAGCAAGAGGGTTTTTTCAATGGTTATATTTACGATCGCAGTATCGCATCGATTGAATTCATCACAAATTTCGTAGATAAAAGAATCTTCTCCATCGAAACCATCATTAGGTGTATAGGTAATTACGCCAGGATCATCTGATTTCGTTTGCCCATTATTTGGAGCTTGAATAACAGAAATAGAGCTTGGGTCGAATGTAGTTGAATCATTCTCAAATACCTTAATCTGAACGGGTGCATTAGTTTCTGTAATTGCAAAGTCAGGAACTGCAACAGGAAGAATCTCGGTCACATCAATTCTTACCTTTGCAACACTGCATGCAACAGGATTACCATCATCACAAACTTCATATGTGAAAGAATCTGTACCGACAAACCCTGCATTTGGAGTATAAGTAAAAGTCCCGTCTTGATTCAGAACTAACTGCCCGTTAGTTGGGCTTGCATTTGGAGTTGTATTTACTGTCAAATTACCCCCTTCCGGATCGCTATCGTTTGTTAAAACAGATCCTGTTAAAACTTCACCTTCATGAATGACAAATTGATCATCGTTTGCTACAGGTGGAGCGTTTGTTGAATTGATAATGATAGTTACAGTGGCCTGATCACAAAGGTTATCAGGGTCACAAATCTCATAAACAAATTGATCCTGACCAGCATAATCGGTATCAGGGGTATAAGTGAATGAACCATCCTCCTTAAGATCAAGCTGGCCGTTTTCAGGACCAGAAACAGGAGTGGTATTTACTTTTATGTTATTGCCACCATCGCTGTCAATATCATTGTCCGTAACATTCCCGCTAACAGCTTCATTTTGATCAGTTGTGTATTCGTCATCTACGGCTACAGGGGCATCATTTTCAGAAAGAACAATTATGGAGAGCGTTGCAGAATCTGTTAACCCCTCAGTATCTTCAATGGTATATTCTATACCAGGAACAACGCCATTAAAATTAGTTGCCGGGGAAAATGTAAAACTTCCGTTTTCATTAATAACAATTGTACCAATAGTAGTAATTGTAACGGTTTCGCCAGCCTGATAAATAGTTCCATCAATAGTAATGCTAATGACTTTTATATTGTCCCCGTCTACATCTGAATCGTTTTCAATTACTGTTCCTGAAAGAGGATTATCTTCAGGAGTAGTTTCAGGATCATCGACAGCTGTCGGGGCATCATTGACAGGAATAACCCTGATACTTAAGTTTGCACTGGCGGTTTTATTTTCTTGATCTTGGATAGTATAACGTATTGTTGGCACATTCCCATTGAAATTGAGGGTAGGTGTAAATAAGTAATTACCATCTGCTTCAATTAAGATTTCACCAACATCTTCAATTTTTCCGGTAGTACCTGCAGAGAATGAATTTCCATCAACCTGATAACTAATAACACTTAATTGATCCCCATCAGCATCAGAATCATTCGTTAGTACATTGCCCCTGCCTTGGGTGTCTTCCAGTATTTCTTTAGTATCATTTACAGCTCGTGGGGCATCGTTAACAGCTCCAATTGAAATAATGACTTGTTCGTCATTAAGTGCAAAATTGTCTCCATCAGAAGCATTCCAGTCAAATTGTGTTTGTCCATTCCATTGTGAGTTTGGCGTAAAAGTAAGTTTATTTAAGTCACTATTATTAATTTCATCACCAGCAGTAACAGAAGAATTATTTAACCGGAGAACACCGTTGGACGGGAGGTTAACAACTACAATCTTTTGCAAATTATCACCATCAGCATCTGAAAAACTACCTGTAAAATCAGAGGCAGCAAAAGAAATTACGTCATCTTCATTCCCACTTTTGAGAACATTACTCAAAACAGGTCTGTTGTCATCGTTAGTTATAGTACCAGTACCAGAGCCGTTTGTAATTGTGGCATTGTCCGCATTACTCAACATAACTGTGAAAGATTCGTTAGACTCTGCAAGATCATCAGGTGTTGTATTCACACTAACGCTTTTGTTTAATTCTCCCGAAGAAAAAGAAATACCCGTTTTAGCTATTGCTGTATAATCACTTCCTGAAGTAGCTGTTCCATCAACCGTTTCATAGTCTACAGAAACAGTCTGATAACTTCTGTTTGATAGGGTGATATCGAAGCTTAGTGAATTCCCTTCAACAGCTGAATCATTACTTATGGATAATGAAGGAATAGGATCGTCGTTGGTAATTGTCCCTACCCCTTGATTATCAGTGATTGATGCATTAGATGATACATTGGACAAATTAATAAACATTGTTTCGTCTTCTTCATAATGCGTATCTTCATTCGTTTTGACAGTAACCGTTTTGCTGATTTCACTTGGGGAAAACGTTAAGGTATTTGTCGTTATCTCATCATAATCGGAATCTGATAATTTTGCTGTTCCGTCCGCAGTGGCATAGTCCACAGTAATTTGTTCAGCAGATCCATTGCTTAATGAAATGATGAACTCAAGGCTCTCTCCTTCCTCTACAGACTTATTATTAATGAAAATGGTTGGTTCTCCATCATTGTCAACTATAGTCCCAATTGCTTGATCATCCACTATAGTTGCATTTACTGGAGTGGATAAATTGATGAAAAGTTCTTCAGAGGATTCGCTTAAATCGTCATCTATTGTTGATACGATAATGTTTTTACTAGTTTGACCAGAGGTGAACTGTAAGGTTCCGGAAACCGCATTATAGTCAGAGTTAGAAGTTGAAGAATTTGAACTGCTATAGTTTACAGAAACAGTTTGTCCACTGGCATTGTCAAGTTTGACTTCAAAAATCAAGTTTTCTCCTTCAGCTTTTGTATCATTTTCAATTGATATTTGGGGTTGAAGGGTGTTGTTTATGGAGACATTGTCCGTGCTACTGCAACTACCCTCTGTAATTGTCCATTTAAATACATAGTTGTCTGGAACTGCACCATTGAAAGACGAGGTGGGGCTGGTTTCATCGGAGAAACTTCCTCCTGCTGATCCCGATACTTTAGTCCACAGCCCGGACTCACCCCCGGCAGGAGTGTTCCCTGAAAGCGAGAAGCTTGTTTGTTCGTATAAATTTTGATCACTTCCAGCATTTGCTGTTGTTACTTCAGTAATACTGATTGAAACTGCATCGGTACTAGGGGTACAGCTTCCGCCGGTTGATATTGTCCAGGTAAATATATATGTGCCAGTTTCAGCCCCGGTAAAAGAGGTTGCAGGGTCATTTGCATTTGTAAAGCTCCCTGACAGGCTCCCCGAGTATGACCATGATCCAGTCCCTGATGTCGGGGTGTTTGCCGACAGGTTCACGGCATCACCAACACAAAGTACCTGGTCTGTCCCTGCATTGGATGTTGTTGGTTCTGCGGTGTTTGTGATAACGACCTGGTCATCGTCAGAGCATGAGCCTTGAGTTTCTGTCCATGTGAATGTATATGTCCCGGTTTCAGCGCCTGTGAAAGTAGTGGTAGGGTCATTGGCATTTGTAAAGCTCCCCGACAGGCTCCCCGAGTATGACCACGATCCTGTCCCTGACGCAGCCATTGTAAATGAAGATTGGTTACAGAGGTTTTGGGCCGGGCCTGCATCGGCGGTTATCCCTGCAGAGTTTGTTATGACGACCTGGTCATCATTTGTACAGCCAGTATCTGTTGCCGTCCAGGTAAATGTATAAGTTCCAGTTTCAGCACCTGTGAAAGTAGTGGTAGGGTCATTGGCATTTGTAAAGCTCCCCGACAGGCTCCCCGAGTATGACCATGATCCTGTCCCTGATGCAGCCATTGTAAATGAAGATTGGTTACAGAGATTTTGGTCGGAACCTGCATTAATTGTGCAATCTTGCGACAGAGCATCGGTAAGGCTGAGAAGCAGGAATCCAAATATAAATAGAAATAATATTGAGTATTTAAGCCTGGTCATTGTACATTGATTTTTTGGAGTTAAATCCTTGAGCCTATTCTTTCCACAATTATTGGTGGTTTTTCCACCAAAAAAACATCATTAAGAGAAGAGTATTAAAATTTGCTTAAAAGATACTAAAACTAACAACAAGGGGGAAGGGTTTGTTGCCAATAGTGTGGAAATTACTGAGGTGTGTTATTGTTTGATTAACATGAAGTTAAGAACATTATTTTTATGATTTGCACAGGAGGTTAATACAAAAAAAGGTGCTGAAATTGCTTCCGGTACCCCAAGGCAAACGCTACCAAATTAAGGAGTGTTGATCTGTAGTTAACAGATAATAAGGACTCGTTATTGGGTATTGGATATTGATTATTGCTTATTTGACTAGTGGGTTCATAAAATATCGTTGCAAAACTCATCGGATGACTAAAGTGCTCGATATCAACAAAATCATCCGATGAGTGATACATTAATTTAAAAAACCACCATATCGAATGCGTTTAGGGGTTAAATAGATTTGTCCTGTTCCGGCACCGATATGTTTTGATAAAAAGCGATCCTACTTTAGATTGGAAATTTGATCTTCCAATGTTTTGATTTTTGCTTCCGCATCGGTTTGTTTTGCACGTTCTTTTGCAACAACAGCTTCAGGGGCCCCACTTACAAAACGTTCGTTGCTTAATTTATTCATTACCGAATTTAGAAAGCCTTTTGTATATTGAAGTTCGTCTTCGAGCTTTTTAAGTTCGGCCTCAGTGTCAACGTGTTCTCCGAGCTTAACAAAGAAAGTTGAAGAAAATACCCTGAAAGAAGCAGCGCCTTTAACTTCTTCTTTCACTTCTTCAATTTCTGAGAGATTTCCCATTTTCAATAAAACAGGATTGTATTGTGACGTATACCCTTTGTCCCCTGCAAGCACTGATAACTCAAGAGTATCTTTCATGGGAATATTATTTGATTTCCTGATATTTCGGATACCGCTTACAGTTTCTTTTACCGATTCAAATTGATCAATTAGATTTTTGTCGAAACCTTTTGGAGCAGGCCATTCAGCAATCATAATAGCATCATCATCTTTTCTTTCATTTAAGAATGACCAGATTTCTTCAGTAATAAACGGCATAAATGGATGAAGTAGTTTCAGCAGGGCTTCAAATAGCTCAACCACTTCATCGTAAGTTTTTTTATCGATAGGTTGTTGATATGCAGGTTTAACCATTTCAAGCAACCACGATGAAAATTCATCACGAATAACAGTATAAATGGTCATCAGGGCATCCGAAATCCGGAATTTGTCAAAATGGTCATTTAACTGTTCAATTACCTGAGATAGTTTTTGGTTGAACCATTCAATAGCCAACTTTGCAGACTCAGGTTGTTCAATTTCAGAAGATGCTTCCCAGTTTTTCACTAAACGGAAAGCATTCCAGATTTTTGCAGAAAAGTTCCTTCCTTGCTCAGGTAAACTTTCATCAAAAAGTAAATCACCACCAGCGGGTGAGCAAAGTAACATTCCTACACGAACACCGTCAGCCCCAAATTTATCGATCAAATCAAGGGGGTCTGGTGAATTACCCAGCGACTTTGACATTTTACGACGTTGTTTGTCGCGCACCATTCCCGTAAAATATACATTCCTGAAAGGGAATTCGTCTCTATATTCATACCCGGCAATAATCATTCGTGCTACCCAAAAGAAAATAATATCAGGAGCAGTAACCAAATCATTGGTTGGATAGTAGTAATTAACTTCTTTGTTATCAGGATCAGTTATTCCGCCAAAAACAGAAATTGGCCACAACCAGGATGAAGCCCAGGTATCAAGAACATCATCGTCTTGAGTTAAATCAGCTGAAGTTAAGCTTTGATTGCCTGTTTTTTGTTTGGCAAGTTCCAATGCTTTTTCAGCAGTTTCGGCAACAACATAAGTTCCATCTTCCAAATAATAAACCGGAATTTGGTGTCCCCACCAAAGCTGACGGCTGATACACCAGTCTTTGATGTTGCCCATCCAGTGGCGGTACAAATTCTTGAATTTCTTAGGGTGAAAAACTACATCGTCCTTTTCAACAGAATCAAGGGCTGGTTTGGCCAATTTCCCCATTGAAATAAACCATTGGGCGGAAAGCTTGGGCTCAATCACTACATCAGTACGTTCGGAATACCCAACTTTATTGGTGTAATCTTCCGTTTTTAAAAGATTTCCTGCTTCTTCAAGCATTGGAATAATTTGTTTCCTTGCTTCAAAACGGTCAACACCAACCAAAATCTGAGCTTTTTCACTCAACGTACCATCATCATTAAATGTATCGATAGTTTCCAGCTTATGACGCAAGCCAATCTCATAATCATTTACATCATGAGCAGGGGTAATTTTCAAACAACCAGTTCCAAACTCCATATCAACGTACTCGTCCATAATGATTGGAACGCTGCGTTCTACAAGTGGAACTAATACGCGTTTACCTTTTAAATGCTGAAAACGCTCATCATTCGGATTAACACAAACAGCTGTATCTCCAAGAATAGTTTCAGGACGGGTAGTAGCAATAGTTACATAATCGTCTTCGCCTTCAATCTTGTAGCGAACATAGTATAGTTTTGATTGCTCTTCTTTGTGGATAACCTCTTCATCCGAAACTGCTGTTTTAGCTTCGGGATCCCAGTTGACCATTCGAACACCGCGATAGATCAAACCTTTGTTAAAAAGATCAACAAAAACTTTGATTACCGATTCAGATCGCTCTTCATCCATCGTAAAACAAGTACGCTCCCAATCACAGGAAGCTCCCAGCTTTTTCAATTGTTCAAGGATGATCCCACCGTGTTTTTCGGTCCAATCCCAGGCATGTTCAAGGAATTTCTCTCTTCCAATATCGAATTTTTCAATCCCCTCGCTTTTCAACTTGGCAACAACTTTTGCTTCAGTAGCAATTGAAGCATGGTCAGTTCCGGGAACCCAGCATGCATTTTTGCCAAGCATACGTGCCCGTCTTACCAAAATATCCTGAATGGTATTATTGAGCATGTGCCCCATATGCAATACCCCGGTAACATTTGGCGGGGGAATTACAATTGTATAAGGTTCTCTATTATCTGGCTCAGAGTGAAAAAAGCCTTTATCCATCCAGTATTGATACCATTTATCTTCAACTTCTGCCGGATTATATTTGCTGGGAATTTCCATGTTATTATTAGTTGTTTTTACTGTTTCAGAATTAAGGCACAAAAATAGAAAAACTTTGTTGAAAATTGCTGACACTGGAATGTTGAAGAATAATTGACCATCTCCCGTTTTTAAAGTTCATAATTTAACGCAATGCTTAACTGTTTGTCGCTCCGGTGGATTTGCGGCGAGGGGGGAAAAACGCTCGGTTTCATATTTGCTGGCAGTGTTTTTATAATTCTGTAAGTATCATTCTATTTTACTTTTTAGTGGAAATTACTAACCAACCTTTCTAACCATCTTTATTACTTCCCCAACGATTCTTTCATCTTTATGCCATTCCCGGTTATTCGGTATTTTTGCTTGCTACTCTTGGGTTTATCTGGGATTGTCATTTCTATGAGCTTTAAATCCAGGGCTTTTTGTAAATAATTGTACAAAAAAGTTGGTCTGTGTTTTACTCCAAGTAGATCCATTAATTCTGCATTGGTATATTCTTCATTTTCCATACACCGAAGTAGTTTCTTAACTTGTTCGGTAACTTGTTCGGTAACTTGTTCGGTAACTTGTTCGGTAACTTCGTTGCTTTTCATTGTCTCTTTAAACAAAGTAACCCGGATACCACCATCTTTTTCAATAATTTCAGGTTCTGGCAAGGCTGCTTCCTTACAAGAATTGATAATCTTTAAAGTACCTCTTCCCCAGGAATCAATATATCCCGCTTTAAAACAGACATCGGCAATTAACAGGTTGCGTGGACGTGAGGTATGGATTTCTTTTAATGCTTCAATATCCAAACCGAGAGGCAAAGCTCCTTCATTCCAAATTATAATTTTGTCATCGTAAACCCTGATTTGAACGTGTGCCCCCATGTATGTTCTGTGAACAAGGGCATTCAGCAACATTTCCCGCAATGCTGCAAGAGGGTATTCCCCTTTTTCGATTCGCAAAATGCCCCTAAACTCTATTTGTCGTACAAGATATTTATAGCCGAGTTGTTTTATCACTTCTTCAAGCAAATAAACAATGTTGCCTTCAAAAACATCATGAAAACGCAAATCGGCATCGTCCTTTACAAAACGTCCTATTCTTACCGAAATATTAGGATAAAACCTGTTTGGGTCTTTTCCGAACATTACAATAGCCGACCTTTTAATCTTTCCGTCCTCAGAAGCTGTCTAAATTTTATTTTTCAGAATGATTATGATGTATTTTTTGTTTAGACAAGGCGAATTTGACGCGAATAGCACCAGCTATTTAAGGAA
>JANQII010000150.1 GCA_028282195.1 Prolixibacteraceae bacterium | reverse complement strand
CATGGCTTGTTCTTTGCTTTCTACCAAACCTCCAATTACAATATTGTCAATATTTACTTTACCGGCACCTTCTTTTAAATAGAATGGTTTTTCACCCATACCGTAAACAGTAAGGTTTTTCAAAGTTGCAGTAGTCATTGGGGTAGCTGCTCCGTTATCGCCATTGTTTGATCCTTCGATACCCGACTTGGTTGAATTTAAAGCAACCCAGTATTCACCAGTTCCTGACCAACCATCAGCGTAATCGATACCATCATCATCAGAACCAACTGATACAAGGTGAGAAGCATTTACTGTACCACCAAAGAACTCGATACCGTCATCTTTACCCATGTAAGAAACAACATAATCAACTTGAGTTCCTGATCCTACACCAAAGAAAGAAACACCGTTAAATTGTTTTGTATCACTGTAATTGAAACCTGTATACTCAACACGTAAATATTTAATTACACCTGAATTGTCATTAGCAACATCACCTCCATATGGAAGGCCTGAAACTTCTGCTCCGGCTGATGCATCAGATTTGTTTGTTGGTGCTTTACCACAAATTACCAAACCACCCCATGAACCCGGAGTTTTGTCATCTGAAGTCATGATAACCGGAGAAGCAGCTGTACCATTAACATAAATCTTTGCATCCTGAGCTACAGCGATGTAAGAAATCTGTCCGCCTTTAGCTTCAATAACTGTTCCTGCAGGAATAGTTAGTGAACCACCAGCTTTAACAACTAAAGCACCTGTTAAAGTGTACTTTTTAGTAGCATCAAGGGTTACTGCATCAGTAATTTCTCCTTGAAGATCTTCAGGATCTGGACCAACATTAATAATTGGATCATCATCATCATTACAACTTGTGATAGCAAGTGCAAAAATTGCTAATAATACCAGAAATAGATTTTTCATTGTTTTCTAAATTTAAATAATTGAAATAGGTTTATTTTCTAGAATTTATAAGATATGCCAACACTAATTTTTACGCCATTCTTATAGGATCGAACCAGGAAATCTCCTGATTCATTTTCCTGAACACGTTCGATATCATTGTTGAGGATGTTCTTAGCAGAAATACTAACTCCGAACTTGTTAAACGTAGATTTTAATACATAATCCAATGTATGCACATTTTTATCAACCTGATTCCCAAAGGAAGAAAATCCAATTAAATACAGGCGATCAGAAACGTATCCATACACTAGTGAAGATGTAAGAGAATTCTTACCTTCAGCCCAATTAACCTTGTACCCAAGGCTTGCATTAGCAATAAGAGGTGCCGCGCCTTGTAGCACATCTTCTTCTTTATTGAAATTTATATTGATTAATGAGTTTCCATTTTCATCCTGAGTTTCTTCCCTAACCTTTTCACCATTCAAGTCCTGATTGGTTTCCATTAGCGTTAGGTTGGCTGTAGCAAATAATTTTTTATAACCAGTTCCAGTTTCAATTGTAAAAATGTCTTTCTTAAGTTCAATTTCTGCTCCGTACAAATAAGCCCAATCTCCTGTATTAGCGTAAGTAAAATCATTAGAAGCAGATGCTTGAACCACACGGTTCATCGGATCGGTAATGTATTTTCCAAATGCTGCAACAGAAATTAACTCACCTGATTTAGGGAAAAGTTCCCATTTTAAATCAGCGTTGTAAATTTTCGAAGGATAGAGAAATGGGTTACCAACAGTTGTTTCAGTAATGCCTTCAAACATAAACAAGGCCATTTCTGTAAATTGTGGTAATACATAAGAACTACTGGCTGCAAACCTTAGGTTATTCTTATCATTTACTGCGTACCTCAATGAAAGACTTGGAAGGATTTGTGGTTCAGTAAAATCCCCTGCACCACCTTCAGTATCAAGAGCCGTAACATACTTAACTTCCTGGTATACATTTTCAAAACGAAGACCAACTACGCCTAACAGTTTTGCAGACAACTGATACTCCAAAGAAGCAAACCCTGCATTAATGAACTGAGTACCATCGTAAGTTGAAGGCTTAATAGCGTTTCCGAAAAATGTTTTAAGATAAAATCCATAGCCATCGGGTCTTTCAAGATTATCATCGTTCAGGAATGCATCAATGTCATTTACATCAACAGTCACCAAATACCCTCCGGGAGGTGGATTAAAAATACTCCTGTTTCTGTAAATATCGTGGTTAAACTGAGTTGATTCAAAATTTCTTTCTTTATACTTGCCAGAATACCCTACAGTAATCTTCCCGCGATAGTCAGTATCAGTTAAACTTTTCCCAAATTTTTTACTGATATCTATATTTGCAGCGTATTCATTTTCAACAAAATCATGGAAATAACGAAAGTTGTCAGACTCATTATCATCAGTAAAATATGCCATCCCTGAATCATCTAAGCCGTTAAGTGACAAGTGCCTTCTGTCAGGTATAATATTATTGACATTATTATAAGAAATTCCCCAGTTCAGGTTTAATTTATCATTCAAGTTATGCTCTCCCAACAATTGGTTAACAACCATTGTGGTTCTTTCAAATTCAGCACGACGAATCAAAGCACTATCTTCAGCTAAGTCTTTAACAAACCCTCTCAGATTCTTTAAATCCTGGTTTGAAGAATTCAACAACATTGAATTGAAATAAAAATCTGATTTTTTTCTTTCCAGGTTCAAATTCAACATGGCAGTTGTTTGTGTTTCATAAGAATATTGCTCACCATTAAGGTTCTTTCTGATGTCATCACTACCATTAATTCTTTTTTGAAGGAGATCACTATAACTATAATCATTATCAAAAGATGCAGTAAAAAAGGTATTTAGCTTTGAATCGAATAACTCAAATGTCTTTCCGGCTGATAACGATAAGCCAACATTTGGCAATGCACTTTTTGTTTCGGCATTCCATGAAGTTTCAAATCCGTATACATCCAGTGATGGCGTTGGGTCAAAATTGTCAAATCCTAAAAATCCAGGTCCATCTTGTAAATAAAAATCATCTACGTCTAAAACACTGGAGTTAAAACCTGATTTTACACCGATTTCAAAAAAAGCTTCACCTATAAATTTTTTCGAAATTATATCAACATTTGCTCCTGCAAAATCACCATATAGATTTCCGGAAGCTACTTTTTCTACTCCTATAGAGCCAATAATATCAGAAGAAAATAATTGCAGATCAATATTCTTTGTTTCTGCGTTATTCGATGGAAGGGGCAATCCATTTAAAGTTGTTGAATTATAACGATCACCCAGTCCTCGGATGTTTAGGGTTTTGGAGCCTTCCTGCTTGGTAACACCCGTAATTTTAGTTGCTGCAGAAGCGGCATCTGAAACCCCTTGATTGGAAAGCTGCTGCGCTCCAATAGACTCTTTCATAATTGCAGCTTCTTTCTGGTCGATCAGCAACATCGACTCAGACTCACGGTTTGCTTTTGCTACAACATTAACTCCTTCTATTTCAACAGTAGATTCACCAAGCTTAAAATCAATTACAATTTCCTGCCCGGCAGCAATGCTTACATTTTCTTTAATCGTAGTTTCATAACTAATGAATGAGCAGCGAACATTGTAAGTTCCGGGTTCAATTTTTTCAATCAAAAAATTACCGTCGAAATCCGTAATTGTTCCAACAGTTGTTCCTTCCAGCATAACGGTTGCACCGATGAGTACTTCGCTTGTTTTAGCATCGATAACCGTTCCTTTAATTGTTCCTTTTTGTGCAAATGCAAAGAGTGACGCAAATGCAAAAAAATGAAGTAGTAAAATTCTTTTAATTCCCATAAATAAAAAATTATAAACTTCTTTTAATCACATATTTACATTTTGCTTTTGATTCTATTGAAAAGTGAAATAATAATTTGTTTTGATGTTAATTAGGTTCGAATAATCGAAGAACCATTCGGTTAGTTCAGCTTACAAATTGATTACTTTACATGACAAAAATCTTTAGCAAAATGCTTTAAATTCCTGTCGCTAAGAACGACCTATATTATTACATATTGATTAATAATCGATCACTCTTGCATTACATTTTTGTAACATTTTTTTGATTCTTCGAACTCTAAGAAGAGGCTGTATCTCCCTGATACAAAAAAAGTTCCCTAATCATGCACGGACTGGGAACTTTGTTATTTGAACTTTAATAAAATATTAAATTTAGATTAATCCCTGGCGAGCGAAAAAAGGAACTCAAGACCTCTTTCTTTCCGGTTACGAACAGAGATTTCCCCTCTGTGCAATTGAACCGCATTTTTTACGATAGATAATCCCAACCCGGTACCACCAGTGGCCCGGGCCCGACCAGGATCTACCCTGTAGAAACGTTCAAATATACGAGCTAAATGTTCTTCAGGAACACCTTTGCCTGAATCACTATAACTGAAATAATAATATTTCTCATCTTCGAGATATTGTTTAATACGAATTTCAATGTTTTCACCAGCATAATTGATTGAATTCTCGATCAAATTTTGAAAGATGGAAGAAAGCAAACTGTCATTTCCGTAAACTGCTACATGATCTTCGACTTCAAGAAAAACTTTTATTCCTTTGTCATTCAACCTGGATTCGAGATTTTCTAAAACTTCAGTTGTCAATTCCCTAAGTTTTATCGTCTTAACTTCAAATAAATCACCTGCATCTTCAATATTGTTCAATAAGGAAATATCATTCAACAGCAAGGTGAGACGTTCGCTCTGCATATACGCTCTCTCGGTAAAATATGCTTTTTTCTCACTGGGCAAATCTTCACTTTCCATGATCGTCTCCAAATAACCTTTTATTGATGATAATGGTGTTTTCAGTTCATGTGCAATATTTGAGGTAAGTTGTTGCTTTAAAAGTCTTCTTTTTTCAGGTTTTGTTATATCACTAATCAATATTTCAAAACTTTTATCTTTAAATATGATGCTTTCAATCTTGAAATGCATTTCATTTTTAGAAATTGTTTTTGAAAAATGTGGGAGACTTTTAGGATCAATCACTTGATCAGATGAAAGAACTGTCAAAACTTTCTTTAAAATTGGTTTGAGCTTCTCTACACCAAAAACTTCATCGGCTGAAATTGCTGATTTTTCAGAAATTAAGTTAATATAGTGGATAAAATGACTGTTTACTAACAGAGTTTCTTTTTCAGAATTAAAGAATGCAATTCCTTCATTTAATGCTTCCAAATGGTTAAATAACCTTTCTTTTTCTGAAGTTAGTTCATCTTTAGTTTGCTTTAAACGACTATAAATTTGAACGATTTGCTTTCTTATATCCCCAAAATCAGAATCTTTAAACCTAAAGTCTGTATCGATATTTTCATCCCGGCCTGCACGAATTGCAAAATCCCTTAATTTAGTAATAAACTCACCTAAACGCCGGGTAACCATCCATACTAATCCCCAAACTATCAGGAAAAGGATAATCATAAAAAAAATGAATACCCGTTCGGTTTTAAGAAAATTTTCGATTTCAACATTATAGACTATGGCACAACGAATGTAATAATCATCAAAATCTATTGCATAATAGTAATAATCATGTCCCGTAGTTTCAGAATGCCTGATATTCGAACCAATTCCATTGTCAAAAGCTTTTATAATCTCAGGCCGTGAGCCGTGGTTCTCCATGCTTTTGTAATCAGAAACAGAACTATCATACTTGACCAGGCCATTTTTCCCAATTATGGTTATCCGTATATTTTTTTCAGGGATTAACCTTTTTAAGGAATCAAGCTTGCTGTATTCATTATTTTCAGCCAAATGGTTTTGTTTAATAAACTGATTGACAAATCCTGAAATATTGTCAAGCTTGACTTCAAGCTGGTCTTCCCGATATTCTTTTTCCCTGTAATACTGAAAAACAAGTACAAATGAAACGAATACTAAAAAAACTGCCAGAAAATAAAAAAAGATACGTTGCTGAAATGTTTGTTTAAGAAAAATCACAACTTTCAATTACAAATGAACAGCTAAAATAGCAGAATTAATTAAAAACTTAATCAAAGCAGTACCCGTAGCCCGATCGTCCTTTGATTGCCGATCCATAATCGCCTATTTTCTTTCTCAGCCGGGCAATGTTAACATCTACATTCCGCTCGGTCACAATAACGTCACTACTCCAGATATGGTTCAATATCTCTTGCCTGCTAATGTATTTACTTCTATTCTTCATCAACAAAACAAGAATTTCAAATTCTTTTCTTGTGAGACTAATACTTTCATTTGAAATTGAAACCGATTTTTTTACTAAATCAACAACCAGCTCCTTAAAAGATATAATATCTTTGGGATCTTCATGATTGACCCCCCGTTTTAAAATAGCTTTTATACGTGCTGTTACCTCCTTTATTGAAAAAGGCTTTGGAATATAATCATCACCTCCAACGTTAAACCCGGTGAGTATATCATTTTCTTCACTTTTTGCAGTTAAAAAAATGATTGGTACATCCAGGTTTAATTCTTTCCGGACAATGTTTGCAGTCTTAAATCCAGACATTCCTCCCATCATAACATCAAGTAAAATTAGATCGTACTTTGTAAGGTCTTTTTTAAGAGCATCTTCCCCGGAATAAGCAGTGTCGATTGCAAAGCCTTCACTTTCTAAATTAAACTGCAAAATCTCACATAAGTCTTTCTCGTCATCAACTATAAGAATTTTATTATGTCCGTCCATAGCTTTATATATTCAATATAATTTTCACACAAAGTTAGACTCATTATACAAACTATGTCAACGATTAATAATATTTTAACATTATTAAAAAACCGAAAGCCACAATTAATATTACAGCAATATCTCGTTAACATTTCTTTAATCTAACTGCTCTGGCATTTCCTATATCCAAATATTGCAATATTGTTGCAGTTCTGTTTCATTTTTATTAATACATTTGCTCGTTTTATATAAATCACTGCCAAACTAAATGAAATTAAGAGTATTGTTTTTTTTATGCCTGTTTTTTTCAACGCATGCATTTGCCCAGGAGAAGGAATTTATCCAGGGAGGCAAACCTTTTGCCACCATCTTTGCCAATTTTCATAAGGGAATTACCGGATCTGCTGTTGACAAAGCCGCATTCGAGTTAGTGAGGGCTTATATCGGTTATGAATATAGTATTAGCCCCGAATTCTATGCAAAAATAAATGTTGATATAGGTAGCCCCAATGATCTTTCCCCTTATTCCAAGCTTAGACGTTATGCCTATTTTAAAAATGCCTTTTTACGGTATACCAAAAATAAAATTAAAATTGAATTTGGATTGATAAGTACAAAACAATTTAAACTCCAGGAAAAAATATGGGAAAGAAGGTATTTAATGAAATCGTTTGCCGATGAATACAGGCTTGGAACTTCTGCTGACCTTGGAGTAAATATTAACTACAAGTTTAGTGAAGCAATAGATGCCGATTTTTCGATAACTAATGGAGAAGGTTATAACAACATACAAACCAACGACATATTTAAATACTCTTTAGGAACAACTATTCGATTTCCAGAAAACATAACTTCAAGGGTTTATTATGATTTGTCCCACGACAATATAATTGAATCTACTATTTCGTTTTTTACATCCTATGACTATAATAAAAAATGGAATATTGCAGGAGAAGTCCTGTTCCGCCAAAACAAGAATTGGGTTGATAATCATGATATTTTTGGTATATCCATATTTGGAAAATACAATATTACAAATCAATATCAGTTATTTGCCCGATATGACAAAATTGAATCTAACAAGGTAAATGGATCAATAAATCCCTGGAATTTATCGAATGATGGATCAGCCATTGTTGCAGGGGTTCAATTTAAACCCATAAAAAATATTAAGATAGCCTTAAATTACCACGATTGGTATCCGTGGGCTGCTAATCAGGAAAATGAAGCATTCATTTATTTGAACCTTGAAGTAAAAATATAATAACAAAAAAATGTACAAGTTTTTAATTATCATATTAATTCCATTGACGTTTTCGAGCTGCAGAAAAGGTGATTTATTGATTGAGGGTAACCCCGAAGTTTTTCGTGACAATGGAAGCGGAACAGGAACAACAACCTGGAAAAAAGATCGGGAATATATACTTGAAGGTTTTGTCTTTGTAAACGACGGGCAAACATTAACGATTGAGCCGGGAACAGTAATTCGCTTTAAAACAGGACAAGCAGAAAACTCAAGTGCACTAATTGTTTCGAGGGGTGGTAAAATTATTGCTAATGGAACTCGTGAAGAACCAATCATTTTCACGGTTGAAGGTGACGATCTTGAAGGCTCTGTGCCTAAAGAAGCAAGAGGGCTCTGGGGCGGTTTGATTATTCTCGGGAATGCACCTATAAATGTTCAGGGAGGCGAAGCTTCAATCGACGGTATTCCTTATGCTGAACCTCGTGGAATATACGGCGGTAATGATGAAAATGATGATTCGGGTGTACTAAAGTACGTTTCAATCCGCCATGGGGGAACAAATATTGGGGAAGGAAATGAAATTAACGGATTAACGCTTGGAGGAGTAGGAAGAAAAACTGAAATTGATTATATCGAAGTAGCTTCAAATGAGGATGATGGGGTCGAAATATTTGGAGGAACTGTAAATCTTAAACATTTAGTGGTGTCCGGCTGTGGAGATGATGTTTTTGATTATGACCTGGGTTGGACCGGCAATGGCCAATTTTGGTTAGGTATTCAGTCACGATTTTTAGGAGATAATTTAATTGAAGCCAGCGGAGGTCTGGATCCAATCAATGGGACTCCTTATTCTCTCCCAAATATTTTTAATGCAACACTAATTGGAAACAATGGTGCAGGAGTAGGTACATGTGCCATTTTTAATAATAACGCAGGGGGTGTTCTCGCTAATTCCATTTTTATAAATAAAAGAAATGGGATCATCATTGAGGTTACTGATCAGCAAAATGATAGCTACAACCAATGGCTGCAAGGAAAACTTTCGGTTAAAAATAATTTATTCTTCAATATAGCCAGTTCTACCCCCGAGTCCACTTTCAAATTATCCGGCAACTATAATGAAAGTATGAATTACATGTGGGTAAGTTCTTTTAATACATCGAAAAACAAATTTTTAAATCCTGAAATTGACCTCGAATCAGGGAACTATATCCCCAAAAGTAAGTTAAAAGGAGAAATGATGGATTATCCGCTACCCTGGTTCCAAATAGTTGACTTTAAAGGTGCCTTTGGTGAAGACAACTGGATTGATGGATGGACCTTAATCGCAGAGGACTAGATAATATCAAGACCTGGTTAATAGGTCCAGGTTACGTTGAGCATCTATTAACCCGTTGGAGTAAGAGAGAATGTTTTTACTTCTGTTTATAAGATTAAAATATAATACTGCGTTTTTGGAATTTACTTCTTTGGCTTTTATTCGTTTAATCTGAATTTTTTCTAATTGAATATATCGATTAACAAGCTTATCTATATTTTCGGAAATTTGATCATACTTTTCGTATTGTTTCTCTTTTACTAAATGGAGCATCAGGTTAAACAAATCATCTGTCATATTAACCAGTTCCTCAATTTCCATAATCTGAGGCTTAGTAAAAGGTTTATGATTGTTGTCCAAATGTTGATACATTGGCTCAATAATGGCTTGCAGCGAATTTAAAATATCTCTCTGATAATCGACAATCCGAACAACATAATGTCCTCCTTCCAGCGTTTCCAGGTGTAATTTCTGAATTGTTTTAAATACATTTTGTCTGGATTTTTTAATCTTTTTCTGGAATTTCTTATTTAAATCAAGAGCTTTTTTGAGTTGTAACCTGTTTTCTTTCGCAAAATTAGTCGCAGCTACTGTATAAACCTGATTGGCATTTATTAATGAGTTGACAACCTGATTTTTAGTTTGATCAACTAATTTTTCAAAAGCATCAACAGGCTCCAAAATATCATCGTCTTTATCTCCCTTTTTCTTATTAAAATGAATATAAGTTCGGATTATCATGATAATTGCAATAACAACAAATACAAAAACCATCATATTTCCTAAAAGAGAAATCATAGCAGCAATAAAGCCAGCTACGGTAAAAGCAATCAGGGCTGTTAAAAACCATCCCCCAATTACAGTGAATACCCCATTTATTCGATACACTGCACTTTCACGGTCCCAGGCCCGATCAGCCAAAGAAGTTCCCATTGCAACCATAAAAGTTACATAAGTAGTTGAGAGTGGCAGTTTTAAAGATGTTCCAATCGAAATTAAAATACTTGCAACCACTAAATTTACAGACGCCCTGATTTTATCAAAAGCAGGCATATCTTCTTTCTTGATCTCATCATCATTAAAAAGTAAAAATCGCTCATCCAATGTTGTAATCATTGAGCCCGGAATAAACTTTCTAACCCAACCATTAAACCCAATGGTTGTCCTTACCAGTTTTCGTGAGAACAAAGAAGAGCCAAACCGCTCATCGCCTTCACTTTGACGGGATAGATCGACAGTTGTCGCAACTACTGAACGAGCTTTCCTGGAACTTATCAAAGTTATAATCATAATTAATCCGGCAATCATCAGCATATAAGTAGGAGTTGAAACCTTCTCGGCCAACATCCCCATTCCAAAACTATCAGGCGAAACTGAGCCGCTTGCAGTCCATGCTTTAAAAGAAGAAAAACCTGCCAGGGGTACTCCAATAAAGTTTACTAAATCATTTCCTGCAAAGGCCATCGCCAACCCAAAAGTTCCAATTAAAACAATAACCTTGGGAACGTCAATCTTAAACAGGATATATAATAACTGAAGTATAACTGTCCAGCCAATAAAACTAGTTAGCAGGATAACAAAGAAGTTGTTCATTAAAAAATCAACCATTCCCGGAGACATGAAGGAAGCACCCTTAGCACCCTTGATAACCATGAAATAGGTCATCGCTGTGATAGCCATTCCCCCAAAAAGTGCCCCAAAATATTTAAGTGTCCTTTTTTGCTCTTTAAATGTGAATATCAACCTTGCGATGTATTGTACAATGGCCCCAATAAAAAATGCGGTGAAGACCGATAACACAATGCCCACAATGATCATTAATGCTTTATCCGAATTGATATAGTCTTTAAGGGCTACTAATGAACTATCTGATTCTGTAATCTTAATAAGTGAAACTGCCACAGCAGAACCAAGCAATTCAAAAACGATGGAAACAGTTGTAGATGTTGGAAGTCCAAAAGTATTGAATAGATCAAGCAGAATAATATCAGTGATCATTACCGCGATAAAAATGATCATGATTTCAGAGAAAAAAAACATATCCGGGTGAAAAATTCCCCGTCTTGCCACCTCCATCATTCCACTTGAAAAGGTAGCTCCGATAAGAACACCCAAACTTGCAATCAAGAAAATAAGCCACTTGGGAGCTGCTTTTGACCCAATGGCAGAGTTTAAGAAATTAACGGCATCGTTACTAACGCCAACTACTAAATCGGAAATTGCCAACGCAAAAAGTACAACGACAAGAATAAGATAAAACTGTTCCATATTTTCCTGATCATTAAAACCTTCACGCAAAAATAGTAGTAGCAAATCAGTTTGCAGGATTTACAGATTAAGCTATTTTTAACTATTGGTAAATTTTACGTTAGCTTCCCGCCAAAAACATTACTTTAACCTTTCCTGAGATATAATGACTTAATGATAACGTGAGTTTTGGGTTGATCTTAACATTTTTGCAAAATAATCATTGCCCCAAGTTACCCCTTAGCGCACTTTCCGACAAAAACTTTGCGCACTCTGCGGTTAAATAATACCATTTTATGTGTTAATTTACACACGGGTATTATGCCGATAGATATTTAAAACTCAATGATAAACGTAGTGAAATTATTGAGT
>JANQII010000128.1 GCA_028282195.1 Prolixibacteraceae bacterium | reverse complement strand
AATTGGGGTGAGTTAATTGATAACACCTTGCACAATCAGCCTATCAACCGAATCGGAAGAGGTCAAATCAAGGATTTCCCTGAATATTCAGCTTCAACCCTTGATTCACATGATTTACTATTTCTTTTATGCAAATTTGATGAATGAGGAACTAAGTCAGTGTTCTAAAAATAGCTTTAAACATTGCTAATAGTAGAAAAAAATTGTTTCTTGTGTACCCAAAATTTATATCAATATGAGAGTTTTAGAACAATTAAATCCACAGCCCCTTTGGAATTATTTTGAAGATATTTGCCAGGTTCCCAGACCTTCCAAAAAAGAAGAAAAAATCATCGCATTTTTATTAGACTTTGCGAAGAATAATAATCTAAATGCTAAGACCGATGAGATCGGAAATGTTTTGATTTCAAAGCCTGCAACCAAAGGAAAAGAGGATGTGCCAACGGTAATTCTGCAGTCTCATATTGATATGGTTTGCGAGAAAAACAGCGATAAAGAATTCAATTTTGACACGGATGCTATTGTACCAATTATTGATGGTGAATGGGTAAAAGCGGATGAAACAACGCTTGGCTCTGATGATGGTATTGGCATGGCTGCCCAAATGGCTGTATTAACTTCCAATGATATTGAGCATGGCCCAATTGAGTGTTTGTTTACCGTTGATGAAGAAACCGGGCTTTCAGGTGCCTTTGCTTTACAACCTGGTTTTCTTACTGGCGATATATTGTTAAATCTTGACTCGGAAGACGAAGGTGAACTTTTCATCGGGTGTGCAGGTGGTATTGATACGCTTGCTGAGTTGGATGTTGTGAAAGAAAAAACCCCGGGAAATTCTTTTGCCATGAAGATTATGGTGAGAGGTTTACTTGGTGGTCACTCTGGTGACGATATTCACAAGGGAAGGGGAAATGCGAATAAAATTTTAGCCCGTTTTTTATGGAAAGCTATTCGTAACTATGGGGTCCGTATGGCAGGTTTTAATGGAGGAAACCTTCGCAATGCAATAGCTCGCGAGGCATATGCTGTGGTAATTGTGCCGAATGTACAGAAAGAAAAATTGGTTGCTGAAATCAATATGTTTTCTGCTGATGTAGAATTTGAATTTGAAAGAACAGAACCCAATCTGGTTGTTGATCATAGCTCTACCAATCTACCTGAAACGGTATTAACCCAGGCTAGCCAGGAACAACTAATTAATTTGTTATATGCTTGTCCTCATGGTGTTTTGGAAATGAGCACACGTATGAAAGATATGGTTGAAACTTCTACCAATCTTGCTTCAGTGAAGTTTGTTGAAGACGAAAAAATAGTAATAACAACCAGTCAGCGAAGTGAAATTGATACACGTAAGTTTTATGCTTCGGAAATGGTACGTTCTGTTTTTGAGCTTGGAGGTGCAAGCGTGAGGCATTCTGATGGTTATCCGGGTTGGGCTCCAAACCCGGATAGTAAAATACTTAAAGTAGCGGTAGCTTCATACAAAAAACTATTTGGAAATAAACCTGTTGTACGTTCAATTCATGCAGGTTTAGAGTGTGGTTTATTCCTGGAGAAATATCCTAAATTAGATATGGTTTCATTTGGCCCAACTATTCGTGGAGCACATTCGCCTGATGAACGAATCAATATTGAAACGGTCGATAAATTCTGGAAGCACCTGGTTGATGTGCTGGAGAATATCGATTAAATCCAGGCTGTAAGCCACTCCATTGCTGCTTCTTCAGAAGAGAATGCCTTGTGAGTAAACGTGTATGAATTTAGCTCTTCTTCAAAAACCTGCGCCAGCGCGATACTTTTGGGAGAGTCGTTAAGAAATGCTACACGAAAGATCTTATTAACTTTGAGCGTTTCCTTCGATAGTTGAATGATTTTATCCATATCAGAAGATGTTAGGACAGGTTCAGCGTTCCTGTAATCTTCTAAAATCAAAATCTTTTCGGGGAGCTCAATTTTAAGTAAGTCATTATGGTATGCTATGATTTCTTGCAGACCATATTCACCCGAGAATTTCACCCTGATAATTTGAGTGTGATCCTCAATAATAATTTGATGCATATTTCACGTAATAAAACCGCGGGCAAAATAGAAAAATAATTATTATAAATCAATGTCAATTTACAGCTTGTACCAACTGTTTATTGGATCACTTCAATATTCGGGTGGGTAACTTTGTTGAATTTCTGATCCTCGTATAGGTGGAATTTGATCCTTGATTCCCGATCCTTGATGGATACTCGATTGTTGGATTACCTGATTTTGATTTGTTTTTTGTTTTTTGGAATTTTACCTCAGTGCTTATTCTTTGAAGCTTATAATTTGTCGCCTGCGCAACCCCTAACCCGGCAGGCAGGCAATCCATTTTTTGTTCCTTAT
>JANQII010000120.1 GCA_028282195.1 Prolixibacteraceae bacterium | reverse complement strand
TTGAATATTGCCCCAGTGCTTATTCTTTGAAGCTTACAAGCTGTTGCTTCAAAAACCCGTTTCCAGTCTCGGTCACAGTCTCCATTAACCCGAAACCCGAAACCCGAAACTTCCACAAAGAAAGCTGACAGTAACCCACCCTAATTATGAACTGATCCGTAACATTTCCAATAATCAATTCCCAAACAAAAATTACCTGTTCTACAAAACAAAAAAGAGTCCCACTTATGTGAAACTCTCCATATGAGCGGGAGACGGGATTCGAACCCGCGACCCCGACCTTGGCAAGGTCGTGCTCTACCAGCTGAGCTACTCTCGCAAAAAAGAAAGTACCCGGAGCGGGACTTGAACCCGCACGACCGTGAAGGGTCATTGGATTTTAAGTCCAACGTGTCTACCAATTCCACCATCCGGGCATCCTAAATACTTTCTTAAATAAATGAGCGGGAGACGGGATTCGAACCCGCGACCCCGACCTTGGCAAGGTCGTGCTCTACCAGCTGAGCTACTCTCGCGTTTTAAAAAGAACGTGCTGCTTTCAGTTCCGAAAACAGCGATGCAAATATATTGCTAATTTTTCTTTATCCAAAAATAAATTTTTAAAAAACCCGGGAATGTATAAGTCCTATTGTAGCAACTTATTTTAAACCAGACAACTTTTTTATTTCATTCAGCTTATTCAACGCTTCAATTGGAGTCAAATTATTAATATCAAGATTTTTGACTTCATCCCTAATTTGTTTAAGAACGGGATCATCCAACTGGAAAAAACTCATTTGAAAACCTTCTCGTTGTTCAGCCATTCCATCAAGAGGTTTTGCTAAGCTATCCTTCCGATTTGCATCTTCAAGCTGAGCTAAAATCTCGTCGGCACGATTGACTACAGACGGTGGCATTCCTGCCATCTTTGCCACATGAATTCCAAAACTGTGATTGCTACCGCCCCGAACAAGTTTCCGAAGGAAAATAATTTTATTCCCAACCTCCTTGATGGTTACATTATAATTTTTTACACGAGAGAACGATTTCTCCATTTCATTTAACTCATGGTAATGTGTTGCAAATAAAGTTTTGGCTTTTGATTGGGCATGTTCATGAATATACTCCACAATTGACCATGCAATTGAAATACCATCATATGTTGAGGTTCCTCGTCCCAGCTCATCTAACAAAATTAAACTTCGATCAGAAAGGTTATTCAAAATACTTGCGGCCTCGTTCATTTCAACCATAAAAGTTGACTCGCCCAATGAAATATTATCAGAAGCACCAACACGCGTAAATATCTTATCAACATAGCCAATTTTAGCTTCAGCAGCTGGAACAAACGAACCAATTTGAGCCATTAAAACAATTAGTGCCGTTTGTCTCAACAAAGCGGATTTACCCGCCATATTGGGGCCGGTAATAATGATTACCTGCTGGTCTTCCTGATCGAGCAAAACATCGTTAGCAATATAACTTTCACCAATTGGAAGTTGCTGCTCAATTACTGGATGCCTCCCATTCTTAATGTCAATTATTTTTGTTTCATTAATTTCTGGCTTATAATATTGATTCTCAATTGCGCCAATTGAGAAGGACAACAAGCAGTCCATCCTTGCAATGATGGAGGCATTTAACTGTACAGCCTGAATATATTCAGACAAGGCAATTACCAACTCATTAAACAGCCTTGCCTCAAGAGCTAAAATCTTTTCTTCTGCCCCAAGAATTTTGCTTTCGTATTCTTTTAGTTCTTCGGTAATGTACCTTTCTGCATTTACCAGGGTCTGCTTGCGAATCCAATCTTCCGGAACCTTATCTTTATGGGTATTTCGAACCTCAATGTAATAACCGAAAACATTGTTAAAGGCAATTTTCAAAGAAGGAATACCTGTTTTTTCAGACTCCCTCTCCTGCATTTTAGCTAAATAATCTTTCCCCGAAAAAGCAATGTCACGAAGTTCGTCAAGTTCTGTAGAAACACCTTTTTGAATAACATTTCCTCTATTCACCAGAACCGGGGGGTCATTTGTAATTTCGGTTTCAATTCGTTCACGAATAGTTGCACAAGGATTAAGCTGCTCACCCATTCGTTTTAAAACATCATGCCCTGATTTTTCAGCAAAACTCTTAATGGGTTCAATTGCCCTAAGCGCGTTTCTCAACTGAACAACTTCCCGGGGATTTATTCTTCCAACAGCAACCTTAGATATGATTCTCTCTAAGTCACCAACCTGTCGAATATGCTCCGCGAGTTCTTCTCTTTCTTCTTCATTTTGCACAAAGAACCCAACAACAGACAAACGATCGTTTATTGCAGGGATTTCCTTTAGTGGCAGGGCAACCCAGCGCTTCAGCATCCGCGATCCCATCGGTGAAATTGTTTTATCTAACACTTCAGCCAAAGTTTTTGCACCTTCATTTATTGCTCCAAACAATTCAAGATTTCGGATTGTGAATCGATCTAACCAGACATATTTATCTTCTTCAATCCGGGATAAAGCAGTTATATGCTGAACCTGATGATGCTGGGTTAAGTCTAAATAATGAAGAATGGCCCCTGAGGCAATTACACCATAATTCAGATTGTGAACACCAAATCCTTTTAAAGATTTCGTTTCAAAATGCCGCAACAAGCGATCATTGGCTGCATCTTCAGTATAAACCCAATCATCCAATGTATAGGTATAAAACTTACCTCCAAAATGGGCCATAAAATCGTTCCCTTTTCCTTTCTGAAAAAGAACTTCTTTCGGTTTGAATGAATTTAAAAGCTTATCGATATACTCAAAACTCCCCTCGGCAGTGAGGAACTCTCCGGTAGAAATATCCATGAAGGCAACGCCTGCCATTTTTTTATCAAAATGAACCGATGCCAAAAAATTGTTCTCACGGTGTTCAAGAATGTTATCGTTAATTGAAACTCCGGGCGTAACCAATTCAGTAATCCCTCTTTTGACTATTTTCTTCGTCATCTTGGGGTCTTCCAACTGCTCACATATAGCAACACGCTGCCCTGCCCTTACAAGCTTTGGTAAATAGGTATCCAGGGCATGATGTGGAAATCCTGCCAGCTCGACATAACTAGCTGCTCCATTAGCTCTTCTGGTGAGCGTAATACCCAATATTTCTGATGCCTTGATTGCATCTTCACCAAACGTTTCATAAAAATCACCTACCCTAAAAAGCAATACTGCATCAGGATGCTTGTCTTTGATCGCATAATACTGCTTCATCAAAGGGGTTTCAACATATTTTTTTGACTTTGCCAAACTTAAAACCGATTTATTAGATAGAATAACAAAGATAAAAGTTGTGCCTACATGAAAGAAAAACTAGCTGAATTTGTTCAGTTAAACTTTTCAACAACTTGTTATAAAACCTTCTTTGAAATTAGATTTTGCCAGGTCGATATACTTGATAAGTCTGAAAAGCAGATCGAACTAAAAGCATTGCTGTAATTAAAATGAAACCTACATGGAATGCTTGTGGAATTAAGAAATTCAGTAAAAAGAATAAGATTATCCAAATCGATAATGCAGGCCAATACCATTTCAAATACCTTCTCAATCTTTTTACCATCCATAAAACCACAAAAAGAAGATTTGCAGGCAATGCCCAAAGCAGGTTATAATTTGGTTTCATGGCCGGATGTTCCGAAACAAAAACAAACCAGAGCAATACCATTCCAGCCAGACCAGTAATAAATAACAACACATAGTCTATAAAATGGCTATTCTTTTTTTTCTTCATTTCCCAAAAAGTGAAAACTACAACTAAGACAAGCAATAACGAAAAGACAAAAACCGGAGCAAGAAGATTCAGAGCTGTCTTATTCTTATTTTCAGAATTATAAATTGTACGGGTTTCTTTTACTAACAATCGCTCTTCAGCTCCATTAACAATTTTAGCCTCATCAAAATGCTTCATCAAGAAATCGGGTAGAAACATTTCCTCGTATGCTGTTGCAACAACATCAGAAGGGCTTCCTAAAGTAATGTGTATCCCAAAATCTGTCCATGGCAAAATTTTCTGATAGACGGTTACATGTTGCCTGAATGTTTTGTTTAAACCATTGTATTCTTTAAAAACAATTTTGCCGTCAACCTGATTTTCTATTACATCGCGCACACGGGTTGCACAATTATCAAAAAAGAAATTGTACCGGTATTCCCGATTCTCAGGCTTTGCATTTTCAAATAAAAAATCAAGTAGTTTTTGCTTTTCTGAAGGCGTTAAATCAAGAATCTGCTCTTTTATGCTTCTTCCATTTTTTTTGTAACCCTTATAAAAGTCTGTGAAATATTCCGGAGCAAGCATGTAGTCAGTTTGGCCTTTTGCAAATCGGTATACAAAGTTGGGCTTTGAAAAACTGAAAACCCCGTAATTAAAAACCACATCAAATCCACGAAGTGGATCATTGACCCGAATGGCCGTATGCCCATAAATTGCATGGATTAAACTGCTTGGGCCACATGTTAAAACACTAACTTCCGCCTTTGGACTTAATGTAATTGCTTCAACTTGATTAGATACTGTAAAAAGTAAAGCTAATACTGTAGTAACGATAAACTTTCGCATCGATATTTTTTCCCAAAAGAAATGAAAAAAGATGATTTTTCAGAAGAAAAATAAAAAAAGCTACCTGAAACGGACAGATAGCTTTTCGGAATTTCTAAAAAGGCCTGATTATTGCCAGCCACCAATAATCGCTCCCATAACCACGAAGGCAACTAAATCGTAACCAACATGAATCAGAAAAAGGGAAAATTTTTGTCTTTCAAAAAGAACGTTGTTGAGTTTTGAAGTTCCTATCCAGAATATCGCAATCATTGCTCCGGCAAAAACGCCAAACCCAATATTTGCTGAAGTTCCTAAAAACATTGCCAGCGAAAATGCTGCCAGTAAATACATAAAAAAAGAAGAACCAAAAACGACAGGCATGGGTAAGCCAGCTTTAAGATCCTCTTCCGTAAACCCGTTTAATTTCATCCATTTTCTCCCAAAAAAAATTGGCGAGTACCAAATACTGCCAATAACAAAACTACTGAGGGATGCAACAACCACAGCCCAGTAGTTCAAATTTGCAAGCACATTTGATAAGTCCATATGTATCAGTTTGATTTCACTTTAAATCGCATATTCAATTTACAAAATTTTAATGTTAAATCCTTATTTAGATTGAATTAAAATAGTATTTGGTTTTTATTTTAGATATTTTTGTCTGAAATTAAAATAATGACCAATGGGATGTAATGGATGCAGTATGACTTTAGATAGTGACCGGCCAACAATGCTGAGCACTTACGATTGGTTAAAAGATTTACCGGATACAAGTCACTTAAGCAATATAGTCGAGATTAGATTTAAAGGAACACGAAAAGAATTTTTCAAAAATGAAGATGGAGTGCCCGTTAAAATTGGCGACCTGGTTGTTGTAGCTTGTTCACCCGGGCATGATGTGGGTTATGTTTCTCTTACCGGGAAACTTGCAGAAAAACAATTTCAACGTAAAATTCGAAAACCAGACCGATACAATTGGAACAAAATATACAGAAAAGCAACAGGGTCTGATAAAAACAAATGGCAGGATGCACAAAAACGTGATTACCCGGTAATGATTAGGGCCAGACAGATTGCTGCCGAACTTGAGTTAAATATGAAAATTGGCGATGTCGAATTTCGTGGCGATAATGCCAAAGCGATTTTTTATTATATAGCTGATGAACGGGTTGACTTTAGGGAGCTGATTAAGCTTTATGCCCGTGAGTTCCGCATTAAAGTTGAAATGAAGCAAATTGGAGCAAGACAGGAAGCAGGTCGCGTTGGAGGAATTGGTTCTTGCGGACGTGAGTTATGCTGCTCCAGCTGGCGTACCGATTTTTCGAGTGTAACATCGGATGCTGCCATTCAGCAAGGATTATCACCTAATGCCGAAAAGATGGCCGGACGTTGTGGTAAATTGAAATGTTGCCTGATGTATGAGTTGGATACCTATCTTGAAGCACAGGAAGATTTCCCAACGGAGCTCCTGGCACTTGAAACTGACCAGGGAGTAGCCAGGCATTTAAAAACTGAAATTCTCAATAAAAAGATTTGGTATACCATTGAAGAAACCTATGGAACCAAACCTATTCTAATTGGGCTGGAAGATGTCAAAAGAATAATTCAACAAAACAAAAAAGGAATAAAACCCTCCGTTAAAAAGTTTATTGGAGAAGAAGAAAAAACAGTTAACGAAATGAGTGTTGGCAAATCTGAAATTAACGTTGAAAAACGCCCGGGGATACACCGCAAAAAGAAATCAAGAAACTCAAACCGAAGATTTAAAAATCAAAACGTAAGGAACTAATCTGTTTTCAAAACTTCATATTTCAGTAGTGGGGAATTGATACCAAAGCTTTTCCCATTTGGGACAAATGCGAGCAAAAACCCACCTCCTCCTGATCCCAGGAGTTTGATGTATATTTTTTCTTTATGAAACTTTTTAATTTGCTCAGCAAAATCAGGTGGAATCATTGATGAAAAATGATTAAGTTGAAAAAGTACCAGCTTTTTTAAATTGAAAAAAAGTTGTTTACAGTCATTTAGCAAAACGGATTCAATTGCCCCGTCATTTAATGGCAAATAGCTCTTCCTGAAAAGATCTGCAAAAAAAGAATCTTCCATCTTTTTCTTAAATTGTTCAACTAAAGGATTGGTTGAACTTCTCAAGTTGGTATCTATCAAAAAAATTGAATAATCGTTAGGTTCAGAAAAATCAACCAATGATGAATGGCCATTATTATAAACAACCGGACGATCAAGGAACGAAACCAGAGGATCAATCCCGGAACTGGTCCCATGAAAATACCTTTCCAAAACAGAGAAATCACTCTTAAGCGATTCTAAAATATCTTTATTCCTGCTGAATTTTCGAAACTGTTGATGGTAAACACTATACTCGTCAAAAATTGCAGCACACAAAGCACCAGAACTACCAACCCCATATTCATACGGAATATCTGACTTGAAATACAGCCCTTTCTGTAAATCTTCTTTCAATATTTGAAGATCAAGGGGGTAATACATTTCTTTATTTAAGTCATGAAAATCAAAAAAAGAAACAAAACGATCAATTTCAAGATAACTGGAATATTCTTTGGATTCTGAAGAAGGTATTTTTCCCGTCAAGTTAAGTTCCCCACCGAAAGCATGAAAAGGCAATGCGAGAGCTTTCGCACCATATAACAACCCATACTCCCCAAACAACAATATTTTCGCCGGAAATCGCTTCATCTCACTCCATTTTTTCTGGCCCTTCTCCCAGTCGATCATCTAACCACCTTCCATTTTCCAGAAATTCTACCAACTCGTTTTTAATAAAAGCATGAACTTTATGAACATGTTCGGCAAAATACAAAAGATGTATGTTAGGACCGGCATCAATAGTAAAACTAATAGGTATACTGTTTTGTTGCCGAAATAGTTTTATTTTTTCAATGATTTTTAAGCTGTTAGGTTTCAATAAAATGAAAGATGGGTTTGAACTCATCATTAAAGCATGTAAACTTAGAGCCTCATTCTCAACCACCTCAGCAAAAGCATCCCGATTACCTGACTTCATAATTTGCAACAAATCACTTAGATTCTGATGGGCTTGTTTGGCACGACTTTCCTTAAAGGGATGTCCGTTCATTAATTCATGTCCAACAGAACTTGAAACCTCCTTTTTCGCAGAGTCAACAAGCAGAACAGCATCTCTTAAATCATTATAAACCGGGTGAGTACCGTTCCAGGGAACAGGTATAGCATTACCATCAGTTGAACCTGATATTTTGTTTGTCTTTCCCCACAAAGCAAAACCTTTATACATTGAACGGGAAGCACTTCCGCTACCCAGGCGTGCAATTCTGGATGCGTGTTCAAAAAAAGAAGCTTCAGAAGAATCTTTCCCTTTAATTTGCCAATCGATGTCTGTCAAGCACAAAGCCAACGCCCCAAATGCAGATGCAGATGAAGCAATCCCTGCTGAATGAGGAAAACTATTCTCACTTTCAATTAAAAAAGAATAATTTTCAATCCATGGAAATTCATAATGTAATTCATTTAAGTAGCTTATAACTCTCTTCTCAAAAGAAGATTTTTTTCTTTCAAATAAGAAATTTATTTTGTGTGTTGAAGCCCTTGCGATCTCTATTGATGTCTTAGTCCTGGCTTTTTGAAGACCAAAACTCAATGATGGGTTTATCGGTAACTGCCCTGGTTTCTTTCCCCAATATTTAATTAAAGCAATGTTTGAAGGGCATGACCAGGCTACTTTACATGATTCTATCATTTGTTTCTATTTAGTATCAACTCGTTCCAACTAAAAATAAGCTTGTAGCCTTTTTCCCTGAAATATCTCCTGACTCTTGATCCTTCCCATTCAGAAGCAGTAAGAAAAAAATCTCCTCCCCAGGCTCCAAGCGATTTAATTGAACCTTCAAAATCTACAAAATGAGTTTCTTTTAAAGGTTTCAATGAAACAGCTTTAGATACCATTTGTTCATGACTCTCAATAAGTTCCTGAAATTCAACCAAATTATAAACTTTTTCGAAACGATCGCAAAGCATATTCATCTGCTCAATTTCAGTTTCATAAACTGTTTTACCGGATAAAAACCGCTGGACTTCCTTTTTAGTTGCTTTTTTTTGACCGGAATACACAAAATAAAGTTGATCCTGAAATGGATAATCAAGATCTACTTCTACAGGTTTTACCCCTTTTTTAAAAATGATTGGACCATTTGCTGATGCACAGGCAATATCGAACCCTGAGCCTTTAAAACTAAGTTTATTCAGCTGATAAGGATCAACTCCTGCCCAGTTGGCCAGATTTGACATCAACGTACTACTACTTCCCAAACCCCACTCTGGATTAAAATTCAGGCTTGTTTCAAAATTGAAAGGAGTTTCAAAAAAAGAAGCTGACTTGAACATTCGAATGTTTCTAAAAATTTCAACTAACTGCTGAGACTTTGCTTTGTCATTCGTTTGCAAAATTTCAAAATCAGGTAAGCCTAAAATTGTCGAAAACCAAAGCCCATCAGGCTGATAAGCTTTCCACGAGATTTGATTTTTATTTAAATTTTTAGAAACATCAAGCTTTTGCCCAAACTTTACTGGTAATGCAATAGCCTTTGCTCCTTTCAAAACAAAATATTCACCTGTAAGTAATAATTTGCCGTTGGAATAATATGATTTTACAGGCTCAGCCATTTTCGCTTAAGAACTTCCCGACTTCAGAAAAGGAAACGGGTCGATTTTGAAAATAGCTTATTGCAGATTCCTTCTGAATTTCAGAAGCATTCAAAGAACTTAAAATATTGCTTAGGTGCATTTTCATATGCCCCTTTTGAATTCCGGTAGTAACCAAAGCTTTCACAGCCGACCAGTTTGAAGCTAATCCTGCTACTGCCAAATAGCCCATTAATTCATCTGCGGAAGGGCTTTCCAGAACTTTCATTGCCAATTTAGCCAATGGATGCAAAGCAGTAACTCCTCCAACAACTCCAACCGCCAATGATATTTCCATTGAAAAAACGAATTTGCCATTTTCTATCCGGGCATCACTTAAACCTGCATATTGTCCATTTCTTGATGCAAAAGCATGACCAGCTGCTTCAATTGCACGAAAATCGTTTCCGGTTGCCATAGCCAGAGCGTCAACCCCATTAAAAATACCTTTATTATGCGTAACGGCTCGTGACAAATCATTTTGTGCTATGCGCACTGCCCTGACAAACTTTTCGGCAAACTCACCAGGTTCAGCTCCTTTTTCCGCAAGATCATCAACAGGGCACTCTACCCAAACTTTTACCAGGCTATCCGGCACATAATTGGAAAGAATGCACATAATAATTTCTAATTCTTTTTCAGTTTCTGAAAGATTTTCGTTTTCAGAAAAGTACTCCTGCAAACTTTTCCCAAACTGCTCCAAACAAGAATTAATAAAGTTTGCCCCCATGGCATCACGGGTATCAAAAGAAACATCAATTTGATAATAATTTGGCAGGATTTCCGGCAGGTATTTTAGTACAACAGAAGTAATTCCACCACCCCGTTCTTCCATCTTTTTTGTGACAGATGAAGCTTCATCCAGCAACTTCTTCTTAATTTCAGGAAAAAACAATCGGAGTTTTTCAGGAGTTCCATTCCATGAAAAATGGACTTGCCCTTTTTTCTCAGTCCCCAAAATTTTGTAGTGAAAACCTCCACGCTTAGCCCAGAAACCAGATGCTTTAGCAAGTGCAGCTACTACTGAACTTTCTTCAGTAACCAGCGGGAAAACTTTCATTTTCCCATTAACCTGAAAATTTGGAGATACAGTAAAAGGCAAGTGATAATTTGAAATATGATTTTCGCTAAGTTCTGTAATAATTGATTGTAAAGAAGAATCGCTTAATTCAAAACCCAAGAGGAATTGAGCTGTGTTTTTATCAAGATATAATTGATTAATTAACCACTCAATTTTCGCGGACTTGCTCCATTTAGAAAAACCGGATATGATTTCACCCTTCTTCATTTTCAGTATTCAGTCTCAAATAGGTTTGTGCAAGCTGATAGCCTTTGATTTGATTAGACAGATATTCTTTCAACTCCTGATAGTCCCCGGTAGCCCTTTTCAGTACTGAAGAAGCCATTCCATAAACAGCAGGCAACTTGCTTAATGAAACCAGATGATATCCGTCTAAATAGTTCTTTATCCCTCCGGAAATAATAAGTTGCCTGCAAGCTGGTTCTTTAATCTCATTTAAAAGCTGATTAATCGAGCGGGTCATTTGCTCTGCAGTCTGCCCGACAAAGGCAAATGGGTTAAACAGTTCGTATTGTTGCGGATCATCCCGAAGCATTTCGAGCTTTGAAAAATTTGTTCCGCCATAAGCCGCAAATTCAATTGCTTTAATGGGCAGCAGAAGCAGCTCTTTCAAGCTTTCCCGTCCAATACCTTGCCCCACTTCTTTAACCATTATGGGAACATCTATTTTATCCAGAATTTCTTTTACCGTTTCAATCGGGGGCCTCTCTATTTTATCACCCTCTGGTTGAAACCACTCCTGCAAAGGGTTTACATGAATTATTAAACCATCTGTCCTTAGTTCGCCAAGCAAATCGGTTATCGCTTTTTCATTTTTTTCTTTTAAAAGAATCTCTACCTGGGCAATACCTAAATTTGCCCAAAAAGGTTGATCGTCACCAATTTCATCACGTACATCAAAATCTTCCCAATGAGTTTTGTCAAACAAAATCTTCCTGCACGAACCCAGTCCCATACCCAAACCAAACTCGCGGCATGCTTTGGCAATATTTCTGTTAATGGTTTTTGCAACACCCGTGCCACCCGTCATGCTTGACACCCAAATGGGTGCTTTCATATTTTTTCCTAAGAAAGGAAACGGTTTTAGTTCTTCTAAAGGATGACCCGATAACATCGGTTCATAAATAAAGCGTTTGTCTTGTTCTGACTTAACGGTTTGCGAATCAAAAGCTAATTGAATATGCGCCAGTTTGCGATCTTTTTCCATCCTAATCTTTTAAAACAGAACGTGAAATCACCATTCGCAAAACTTCTGAAGAACCTTCACCAACAGAAAGCAACCGCTGATCACGGAAAAAGCGCTCAATTGGATATTTGTCGTTTCTGAAGAAACCTGCACCACCAAACAGTTGCATTGCTTCACTGGCCACTTCACTGGCCACTTGCGAACAATACAATTTTGACATTGCAGCCTGAATTCCATAGGCATGCCCGTTATCTTTCAGCCAACAAGCATTGTAAAGGGTATTTCGGGCGTTCCCGATTTTCATTGACATATCTGCCAATTTAAATGAATTTACCTGAAATTCCGCAATCGGTTTCCCAAATTGGTTACGTTTTTTTGCAAAGTCAACAGCCATTTCATACGCACCTTGTGCTAAACCAAGCCCCATTGCTGCAATTGACAAACGTCCTGCATCAATTGTTTTAAGCATGATTTTTATTCCCTGACCTCTTTCCCCCAACTGATTTTCAGCAGAAACCTCACAGTCCCTGAAATAAAGCATCGCATTATCGGCTGCTCGCCACAGGAACTTTTGCTTCATCCATTCGCGTGTAAATCCGGGAGTATCTTTTTCTACCAGAAAAGCAGTAAATTCTTTTTTTCCGTCAGGTCTGGTTCCAGTTTGTGCAACAATACTAATTCCCACAGAAATAGCTGAAACACCATTGGTAATGTACTTCTTATGACCATTGATAAGCCACCCATTCGCAGTCTGTTCAGCAACTGTCTGAACTCCCTGTGCATCAGAACCGGCATTTTCTTCGGTAAGTCCAAAAGCCCAAAGCTCAGCCGCTGAACAAAGACCTGGGACATACTTTTGTTTTTGCTCTTCAGTCCCAAATTCCAATAAAGGCCCTACCCCTAATGAATTGTGTGCGGCTAAAGTTGCTGCCACCGAGCTATCAATGCGTGCCAATTCTTCAACAGCAATTATATAGGAGAGGTAATCGGTTCCCTGACCTCCCAGTTCAGCAGGAGCTTGCATGCCAAAAACGTTTAACTTCCCCATCGATTTAATCAAGTCAACAGGAAACTCTTCCATTGCCTCAAAATCACCAATGACGGGCTTAATCTTACTCTCAGCAAAAGCTCTTACCCGCTGCCTGATTTCGTGATGTTTGTCTTGTAGAAGTGCATTCATACGGAGACTTTTATTTTATTCTGGGTTTCAAATTCAATCAGTAATTGTTTGTCCTGAACAACAGAACCAATATCAACATGTAGTTGTTTAATCACCCCCTCGATTGGGCTCAAAATCCGAAACTCAGTTTTCATTGATTCAATAACAAGAAGTACCTGGTTTCTTAGAACTTTGTCACCGCGCCTTACAAGTGTTTTAATCACCTTCCCAAAAAGATCGGCAAGTACATTTGTTTCATGAACAGTTATTTCTTCCACTTCTTGTTTATTCACAAAAGCTTCAGTTAGAATATGATTACTACGGAGCTTAAATTGAAATCCATACACCTGGGCCCAGGTAAATCCATCCTTTTCAAAAAGTAAAACAGTATACTCAGAGTTATCTAAACTGAAAGATATTTTGCTCCTTTCAATATTGATTCCTGATGCTGAATAAACAGATTCATCAATCTTAAATTTTATATCAGGGGTATTTTTCCAAAAACATAACTGAATTTTTTCGCCATCCAACTCAATGAAAAACTCATTTGTGTTTCGGTTGTACCCCATTCTTTGCCATGCAGAACCGTTAACATCGTTGCTCCAAAAATGAAATAATGAATATGCAATAAGCAATACTGGTTTTGGGACTTTGTTTTTCCCTGTTATCAGTGTTGCTTTCAATTGTGTTAATCGGGTTTCTGCAAATCGGGTATCAATTGTATTTTGCTGGAAAGATTCATTTCCTAATATCTGTCTTAAAAAAGAAAGATTTGTTTTCAACCCGGGAATCATTACATTTTCTGAAACAGATATCATTTTTTGAATGGCTGCATTCCGATCCTCTTCAAAAACAATGAGTTTCCCAAGTAGTGAATCGTAATTTGGGGAAGTTTCAATTCCTTCTTTTAAAAAACTGTCAAAACGGAAATTAACTTCTTGCGGGATTTCAAACTTTTCAATTTTTCCTGCTGAAGGTTGAAAGTCAGTTAAAGGATCTTCTGCGCAAAGTCTTAACTCAATTGAATGGCCTTTTTGAGTGATTTCAGATTGTTCTTTTGGCAGCCCATTTCCGGCAGCAATTTGCAATTGCCATTCCACTAAATCGAGCCCTGTGGTCATTTCTGTTACCGGATGCTCAACTTGCAGGCGAGTGTTCATTTCCAGAAAATAAAAGTTTTCATTTTCATCAACCAGAAATTCAATAGTTCCTGCTCCACGGTACTGTATTGACTTAGTAATACGGACTGCTGTGTCGTACAACTTCGTCTTTAATTCACTGGATACTGAAACTGCAGGAGATTCTTCAATTAATTTTTGATATCGGCGCTGAATACTGCATTCTCGTTCAAAAAGGTGAATGGCATTTCCTTTTCCATCTCCGAAAACCTGTACTTCAATATGACGGGTATTTGCCACATACTTTTCAACAAAAATGTCCCCATTACCAAAATATTCAGCAGTTTGACGTTGTGCTATATTCAATGCTTTAGGCAACTCAGAAGCAGAATCAACAACCTGCATTCCTTTGCCACCACCACCAGCTGATGCTTTAACCAAAACCGGAAATGATAATATCGGGATATTTGATAGAATATCTTTTGCTGTACCTTGAATACCTGGAACAATTGGGACATTCATTTTTTTAGCAAAATCAATCGCCTGCGTTTTTTCACCCATCAAAGTAATTTGATTTGGGGTTGCCCCAATAAAGACTAAACCTTGGTCTTCAACTAACTTTGCAAACTCAGCATTTTCAGATAAAAACCCATAACCGGGATGAATCGCCTGTACCCCATTTTCTTTTGCCAATTCCAGTATTGCTTTTTGATTGAGGTATGTTTCTGCAAGAGTTTTTCCTTCCAACAAAAATGCCTTGTCTGCCATTGAAACATGAAGTGATTGAATATCATCTTCAGCATAAATGGCAACTGTTTTAATACCAAGGCGCCTGGCGGTTCGAATTATCCGAACTGCGATTTCACCCCTGTTCGCAATCAATATTTTATCAAAAAGCTTCATCTAATTTTTCCCAACATTAATTGTCTTCCAATCCGGGCTTCTTTTTTCCAGGAAAGCACGCATGCCTTCCTGCCCCTCAGGAGACTGAACAAGTTCAGCTAAAACCGCAGAAGTATAATCTGAACTTTCAACATTCACTTCACCGGATACTGTTTTTTGCAACAACTGCTTACAACTTTTCAGTGCATTTGGAGAAACTTTCTCAAGGCCCGCAATAAGCTCATCAACGGTTTGTTGTAGCTTTCCATCATCAGCCAAAAAGTCAACTAAGCCAATCAATTGTGCCTCACTTGCCCAAAATCGTTCTGCAGAATAAAAAAGTTTCTTCATGTTCTGAAACGAAACCCTTCTGGCAACGAAAGGCATTATTGTAGCCGGAATTAACCCTAAACGAACTTCACTAAAAGCAAAAGCTGTAGAACGTTCTGCTACCACAAAATCACATGCTGCAATAAGCCCATTTCCACCTCCAAGCACATTTTTATGAACCGAGGCAATCGTTATTTGAGGTAATTCGTATAAACATTTTAACAGCTCTGCAAGCCGAAGATAGTCTTCCCAGTTTTCAGTTCTCGATTGTTCAACCGACTGTGCAAACCAATTAATATCTGCACCGGCACAAAAAGATGCCCCCTCTCCCGATAACACCAGGAAGTGAATATTTTCATTTGCTTTAATTCTTTCCAAAGCATCGTGCATTTCCTCAATCAGAGGAGGAAAAATGGCATTGTGCTTTTTCTCACGGGTCAATTTCAAGTCTGCCCGGTTCTTATTTATTTTTAGTTTTATGTATTTCCTTGTTTTCATTTTACATTCTGAAAACACCATATTTTGTGTTTCCTAATTTTTGATTTAAAGTAATTGTGAAAGCCAGCCCAAGAATATCCCTGGTTTGTGCCGGATCAAGAATTCCGTCATCCCAAATTCGGGAAGAACTGTAATAAGCTGTGCTTTCTTCCTCAAATTGATCAATAAGGTTATTACTTGCTCCGTTCCCTCCTATGTTTTTCAATACACCAGAGGCTTGCTCACCTCCCATGACCGAAATTCGCGCATGAGGCCACATGAACAAAAAGTCCGGATCATAGGCCCGACCAGCCATGGCATAATTCCCGGCACCAAAAGAGCCACCAACAATAAGGGTTATTTTTGGAACAGACGAATTTGCAACAACATTAATGAGCTTTGCGCCATCTCTTGCAATCCCTTCATGCTCGTATTTTTTACCAACAATAAAGCCAGTTATATTTTGTAAGAAAAGGATAGGAATCTGTCGTTGGTTACACAACTGAATAAAGTGCGCCCCTTTTCTTGCACTTTCAGCAGTTAGAAAACTTTGGTTTCCCAAAATGCCAATAGGAATTCCTTTTAAGCTTGCAAAACCTGTTATTAATGTTTTTCCGTAAGTTTCTTTGAACTCCTGAAAATCACTTCCATCAACCAGGTGCTTAATAATTGCTTTCATATCAATTGGCTTCTTTAGATCAATTGGAAGTAAATCATAAATATTTTCTGAAGGATATAATGGACTTTTTTCAGGCTGAATAGTTGATTCGAACTTGGTGGCCTTGGGAAGCTTTTCGATAAGCCTTCTGCAAATTTTTAATGCATCTATATCATCTTCAGCCAGATGGTCAGCTACTCCGGATATTGAAGAATGAACCTCTCCACCTCCTAATTCTTCAGCAGAAACTTCTTCGCCGGTCGCGGCCTTAACCAATGGTGGCCCACCTATAAAAATTGTGCCCTGATTTCTTACAATGATTGTCTCATCACTCATCGCCGGAACATAAGCTCCTCCGGCCGTACAGGATCCCATCACCACAGCAATTTGTGAAATTCCTTCTGCAGATAGTCGGGCCTGATTATAAAATACCCGGCCAAAATCATATCGGTCAGGGAAAACCTTTGATTGCTCCGGCAAGAATATGCCTCCCGAATCAACAAGGTAAACACAAGGAAGATTATTTTTAAAAGCAATCTCCTGAGCCCGGACATGCTTTTTGATTGTCTCCCGAACATAAGTTCCTCCTTTTACGGTTGCATCATTCGCAACAATCATGCACTCACGCCCATGAATTACTCCAATACCAGAGACAATTCCTGCCGAAGGAAAATTATTGTTATACTGATCAAAAGCTGCGAAAGAAGATAATTCAAGAAATGGTGTTTTAGGATCAAGAAGAAGGTCAATTCGTTCACGTGCCAGCAACTTCCCGCGTTCACGGTGTTTTTTTACAGCATTATCGGATCCGTGTGAAATAACCGACTTCAATTTTGCATCAAAGTCAAACATGACTTGCTGGTATTCAGAAGAATAAACACTCTTCGTTTCATTGCCAATTACTTCATTGTTTTGTTGAATCTTTGCCATAATTATTTAAACAAAATTGATTCTTCGATCAACTAATAAGACAAAAAAACATAGTATAAGTTCATGCTAAACACTCTTTTTTTCGAGTAATCATGGTAAATAAACTTATCGCTTACTTCTCTGGCATAATTCTTGAATCTTTTACTCATAAAAACAACTATGAAAAAATCAATTATTTTATTCTCGTCTATATTGGTAGCAGTATTTTCATTTTCAGCACAATCACAAAACTCGCATTATGGGAAACACGACCACCTCCATTACGATACCAGCTTCTTTAAATATGGAAACTTAATCTATGATAAATCATATAAGGGCATCAGTGAATTGATGAAGAATATACAGGAAGAAGATCAAGAATTATATTCAAAAATGATTCCTGCTTTTGAGATTATCAAAACGAAAAAGTATAAATCCCGAAAAATATTTTACAGCACCGCTGCCGTTGGAGGTTTAATAACCTTATCTGGATTTACTTTTGCCCAGGATGACCTTGAGTCTTCATTTGGCAATGAGAAACAACCTAATACTCTACTGGTAGCTGGTGGATTGGGACTAATACTAACAGGAGGCATTGTTGCACTTTTTACTGGACCAAAAGTGCAGGATTATTACACCCTGATAAACATAAACAACAAGTACAACAAAAAAAATAAGATAAGATGGGGGGTTGGATATGATTTAGCTAGCAATTCAAACACACTTAAATTAAGCTATGTTTTTTAATCTTGAATTTTTCCTGTAAGATTGATATTTTCAACCAGTCCATGCCAACCAATAATTCTTACCTTCTGGAAAGTATTTTTTTCATGCTGGTCAGTTCTAAAAGTAACAGGCACATAATGTTCACCATAGCCGGAAGCAAAGCCTTTTGAATCGACTTTTTCAATCAAAACTTCTTGCTCTTTTCGGATAAAGCTTTCCAGGTATTGCTTCCGCATTCCATTTGAAAGTTCACGTATAATTTCAGAACGATCATTTTTAACTTTATCAGGGATCTGATTTTCCATCCGCTCTGCCCGGGTACCGTTTCTTACAGAATACTTAAAAGTATGCACATGGCTGAAACCAAAATTTTTAACGGCATTCAGGCTTTCATTAAAATCGTTATTCGTTTCGCCGGGGAAACCAACAATCATATCCGTAGTAAAATTGAAATCCGGAATTTGTTTTCGAAATCGTTCTACAATATCTGAGAAACGCTTCAAGTCATACATCCGGCGCATTCTCAAAAGAACCTTATCCGAACCACTCTGCAGGCAAAGATGTAAATGAGGAGTTAATTTTTTATGATGAAACAAATCATAGAATCGATCACCAAACCCATCCGGCTCAAGTGAAGAGATACGAATCCTGAAATCTCCGGGTATTTCAAGTATTGCCTCTATTACATCCTCAAATCGTTTATCTTCCCACTCATAACGGCCAATATTTACACCGGTAATTACCAATTCCCTGAAGCCATTATCAAGCGTTTTTTTTACATTATCCAGGATATGGGGCAAAGGCCTGCTAACTGCTCTCCCTCTAACAGATGGGATTATGCAGAACGTGCAGAAGTTATCACAGCCATCCTGAATTTTAATGGCACTCCGTGTATGTAAACTTTTATCAACGGTACTGAATTGAAAAACATCCCCTGTTATATTTTCAGGGTGAAGGATTTCTCCGTCAAAATGAGCATCAATTAATTGACGAATATTCGCTTTGCGCTTATTATCAATTACGTAAGTTATCTTATCCTGGCTTTCCAGCTTATCCTTATGATTGTTTGCCATGCAACCTGTAACAACAACAACAGATCCCAGATTATTCTTTGCAGCCTGGCTTATCGTATTTCTTGATTTTTGATCGCTTTGATTGGTAACAGTACAGGTATTTACCACCACAACATCAGCTTTTTCTTTAAAATCAACTATCTGGTAACCAGCCTTGTCAAAATCGGAAACAAGCGCATCTGTTTCGTATTGGTTCAGTCTGCATCCCAATGTTTTAAATGCAACCTTTTTCATCAAAAAACAATTTTTTCTTTCAGGCTCATAAGTTCTCCACTCAGCGAAAAATCTGCTGCAGAAGTTATTTTCACATCAACAATTTTCCCCATTAGTTCAGGCATTGCATGATCCAAACGTACAGAAAGTTTACCTTCAGTCAATCCGGTACTAAATCCGGTTTTCCGATCAGTTCCATTGATAAGCACGCGAAATGTTTTACCAATCATCTGCCGGTTGTAGTCCCTGGTATGTATTTTCATCACTTCGGATAACTGGTGATAGCGCTCTTTTTTTACTTCTTGCGAAACTTCATCTTGCCAACGATAACTGGCTGCACCAGGTCTGGGAGAATACATAGCAATATAAGCCATGTTGAACCTGAATTCATTCATTGCTTTTACCGTATTCTGAAATTCAGTGTCTCCTTCTCCTGTAAAACCAACTATAACATCAGTGAACAAAGTAGCCTGAGGAATTAACTCACGTATATCTGAAACAATCTTACGGTACTTATCCATCGAGTGACGCCGATTCATTTTAATCAGCACTTTTTCATCACCACTTTGCATTGGCAAATGAATTTGCTTAGCAAGGCAGTCATATTCAGCAATCATTTCGATTACTTCACGCCCCATATCCTGCGGATGTGGTGATGTAAAATACACCCAAAACTCTTCTCCTGAAGATTTCCCATATTCCCCAATTACCCTCAACAATTCAGAAAAAGTTATTTCTTCTCCTTCTTTGTCAAGGCCATATGAATTCACATTCTGACCAAGTAACGTTATAGACTTGTATCCTTGATTTACCAAATGCCTGATTTCAGCCAGAATATCACCTGAAGGCCTGGAAACTTCCCTGCCACGCGTATAGGGAACAGCGCAAAAAGTACAAAACTTGTCGCACCCGTTCTGTATGGGTACAAAAGCTTCGTATGTTGATTGGTATTTGGGTTTAATTTGCCACAAATCAACTATGTGCTCATTCTGCGGCATAACTGGTTTTGGCTGAAGAGATGCAGCATTCGTAACTCCATAACTTCTGATCATATCCGGGAACTGGGATAACTCACTCATCTGAAAAATGATATCGAAAAGCTTAAGGAACTTCTCTTTATCGGCAGGCAAAATACACCCAGAGATGAAAGTAATCAGGTTTCTTTGGTCCTTCCATCTGTTCCATTGAGCAATTTTGTTGTAAACTTTGTCAATGGGTTTCTGCCTAACTGAACATGCCAGCATTCCAAGTAAGTTGGCCTCACCTTCATTTTCAGTATGTACATAGCCCATCCTCTCCAACACTGCACGCACGCGCTCACTATCAGAAATGTTCATTTGACATCCCAGTGTAACAAGATGATATTTCATATTGAATTAATATTCATCGGATGACTTAGAGTCATCCGATGAATAAATGTTTGCTGTTAAAAATAAACTTCACAATGCACCTGGTCCCGGTCAAAACCTTTTTTCTTCAATATCTCAAGTGCATCAAAAATCATATTTGAGTTTCCGCACAAATAGAATTGCGTGCTTTTATCAAAGGTTTCTTTTTTAAGATACTTCGTTAAACGACCATGAACATCACCTGATTTATCCCCTGTTGTACATAAAACATGTCGTTTGGGGTCATATTCATTCTTATCGTAAGCTTCATACCCATACCGAACGCCATGTATAATCTGATAGTCCATATCCGGATAAGTTCTCACCATGCTCCGGAACGGTGCAATACCTGTTCCACTTGCTACGAATACGAATTTGTGATCGTCAATTTTCTTTTCATCTACACGGAATTTACCAAAAGGACCATTGACCTCAACAAGATTTCCAGGCTTTAAATTGCTAAGCTTTGGAGAAAAATATCCATCCTTCACCTCCTTTACCAGAACTTCAAGGAATTCATCATTTTCCCCATTGTAAATGGAATATTCACGACTTTGATAATCACCATGAATTCCTAATGAAATGTGTTGTCCGGCTTTGAATTTAAAACGCCCTTTTGGCATTCGAATTGAAAAAGTATCTTCTGTCAATTTTCTAATCTCTTCGACTTTATAAAATCGTTCGTCAATTTTTATTGCTTGTTTTACTTCTACTGTCATCCTTTCATGTGTTTTGGCCTGCAAAGATACAATTATTTTTATATTTAAGATATTTGGGTCTTTTTTTGTTTTTTAACTAATTTATCTTTTTGCCGACTATTATCATTATTTAACCGATAAAAAAACTGTTTGTTTGTATGGAATGCTTTATTTTTGATAGAAATTATCCATGCCATGAAAACAATGATTATTTTTATGTCAAATCACGGATGCACCGAAAGAGTTTGCCGTGACCTGGCAGAAAAGCTGAATGGGGAAGTTACCCTTTCCAATCTAAAAGAAGTCAAACAACCAGATTTTACAGAGTACGACAGAGTAATTATCGGTGGTTCAATCCATGCAGGACAAATTCAAAAAAGGCTACGTGAGTTCTGCGAGAACAATCTTGAAAAACTGGGTAGAAAAGAAGTTGGATTATTTATTTGCTGCATGTATGAAGGAGAACAAGCATTTCAGCAATTAAATAATGCATTCCCGGAGAAGCTTCATCAATACTCGAAAGCTGAAGCCATTTTGGGTGGTCAGCTCAATTTTGAGAAAATGAAGCTTTTGGAAAAAGCAATTATAAAAAAGGTTGCCAAAGTTGACAAAAGCGTAGACAAGATTGACCACCAGGCTATTGAAAAATTTGCAAAACGAATGGACAGGACATTTGCTCCATTTTTAATGCTAATTTAAAGAACGATAAAAATCTTTGGTCAAATCCCGAAACTCATCGGAATAAGAATTCGTTTTTTCATTCCGAATTGAAATTTTAGTCGTTATTAATTCACATGGCATAGTTATCAGCTCAACTAAAATACGGTTGGGCTTTTTTGTTTCAAAGGGGTGAACGTAACATACTTTAGATAGAAATAAACCCATTTTCTGAATTAGTTCCTGTAACGAATCATATTTGTCTGCCGGCAAAATTAAACTGATTTTACCGTCACTTTTAAGTAGAGAAATTGATTTTGCCAATAACTCACCCAATCTCAAATTATCTGAATGCCGTGCTTTTAAACGTTTATCACTATTTGGTTTTAGTGAATCATCAAAAAACGGTGGATTAGAAACAACGTGATTATATTTAGCTTCAGGATTAAAATTTTGAAAAGGTGTATTAAAAATAGTTAAGCGTTCTGCCCATAAAGAATTTGAGAAATTAAGCCTTGCTTCAGACGAAGCTTCATTCTCAATTTCAACAGCATCAATTGCCGCTTGAGAGCGCTGAGCTGCCATTAAGCTAAGTAAGCCTGTGCCAGCACCAACATCCAAAATCCGATTGCAATCTTTAAGGTCTATCCAAGCGCCCAGCAAAACTCCATCAATACCAATCTTCATTGCGGACTTTTCCTGAATTATCCGAAACTGTACAAATTCAAAATAACTGTTCTTGCCCATAGCTAGAGTCTTATAAGATTAAATATACTGCTTTTCAATATTACCAAACCTTTAAAAAACCACTTTAGAGACTAAAAATGAGTAATCGCATAATTGTCAAATTACATTTTTTTTACATTTGCATGCGCTAATAAAAAACCTTTTACGGGTTCATTTTATTTTTTCAGAAATGAAGAAAAGAGATTATTACATTTTAGTTATTCTAATTGCCCTGGTAATTGTAGCTGTATTTTACAGAAAAGAAAACTGCACGAACATCGAGGCCCAGGATGAAATAAAAAACAACATAATTCAGGAAACAGGAGTTGTACCTACCTCGATGTTAACAGACTCGATTGATTCTAAAGCTGTTTAAGATTTTGCTAAATTTGAGAAAAAGGCACCGGTAAAAGGAATTCTTTATTTACAACACTTACCGTGTTTTCATATTCCTTTTTCGATCTCATCCTCCTCCATTTCGGACTTTCCCTAAATGTATTCCAGTTTGCATCACGTTCTTCCATATCCCTAAACCACAGCATATAAACCAGGGCTGGCATTTGAGGCCCTGCCAAAACTTCTCCAAAAAAAGTTGGATGAAGTCCAACTTCATCAAATAATTCCAACTCTTCATTGTTGAACATTCTTACTTTTCGCTGTCCCGCCTCTTCGGTATTACTTTCATAGGTTCTTAGTTCAAATAAACCTCTTTCTTTCTCCGGGTCACGAAGATTTGGAATTGCGTTGAACGCCTCAAGCAAATAAGTTTCAAAACGGAGATAAGCAGGCTCTTCAGCTGCATCTTTAAAAAAATCTTTTGACCTTTCCAGGAATGTAATGTCAGACCAAAGGAAATTTTTAATTCGATGATATTCGCTGAAGTTTTTATAAACCATTAAATAGTACCCTTTAGGTGGTTCTTCCTTCCCATAACCGGTGAATGCACCAACTTTAACCCCGAACCCGTTCAGGGTTGGAATAAAACTATTTAAAAAGTAACTATCGAGTTTTCGTTTTTGCCCACTATTCTTAAAATGATAGACTCTCCACTCGTATATCTCTTTCTCTTCGAACGTAGGATAAGCTGAAGCATGGGCATTACCAGACAGGCCAGCTGCTGCTATAATAGCAGAACTTCGTAGAAAGTTTCTTCTCTTCATTCTGAATTTAGTTAGGTTTTGGTTGGTGAAGTTACAAAATTGTAATTCAAAAAAGAATATTTTTAAATGGTGTTATTCAAAAACACCTAGCCCAAATAGAGCAAAATCGTACTTTAAATCTTTTTCATACCTTCTGAAATTGGGCAATAGAAGGAATATAGCATATATGTATATGTTATGATGTAATCAATCAATAATAGTTTTTTATCAATATTTTACTATGTATTTGCATTTATAAGTAATTATATCTTACTTTATACTATACATTGGCTCTATATATTATGAAAAAAATTTCGTCAATAACAATTATACTTTTAATAATCAAATTGATACTTTGCAGTTGCACAACAAACAAAAAAGAAACTACACCTAACACAAAATCAAATCTTATAAATATTACTATGCCTCAGCCAATTGCAGATTCAGTGCCCTGGGAAGATTTAATTGACTCTATTTCATTTATAAGATTGGAAACTAATAAAGACTGCGGCATTAGTAAAATTAGAAAAATTATTGTTCATAACCATCAATTTTATATTCATGACTTTAATAATCATAGAATTCTAGTATTCAACAAACATGGTCGGTACGTAGGTAAGCTTGAAAAAAGAGGAAAAGGACCTCATGAATATATTGAGCTTCGTGATTTCTGCATATCTGATAATTCTATATATATTCTTACATACAGAAAAATATTACGATTTACATTAAACTTTGTATATAAAGAAACTCTTGATATCAAGATCTTTGATCACAACAAAGATCTATTCTCCCCACTGCAACTAACAAAGCATAATGATTATTTCTATCTATGGAGAGGTGTTTTTGGTGTAAAAAAAGAGGATAAGGAAAAATTCTCTTTAATAAAAACTACCTCTGATATGAAAGTTTTGGAATCTATGTTTCAGATTAGCAGGAAAATTATTAATTCCAGTAAATTTAGCAAATGCCAAGGTTTTAGTAATTTCTCTTTTTATTGGGGTAACGATACAATTTATCAGGTTCGAAATAGCCTTGATCCCAAATATGTAATTGACTTTGGAGAAAACCAGCTACTGGAAAATAATATTCCAACAGGTTTTAATAGTAATGTTGGGAAGTTTATTTACAATTTAAAAAATACAAAAAAATGTGGAAACATATCTAATATCTTGGAGGACGATAAATTATTATATTTTACTTTCCTCAAAAGTGGTTTTGTTTATAATGCAGTATACTTAAAGGATAATCATAAGACTTACACCGGCGAAATTCAAATTACCCCCCCAATATCCCCTTTGATCATTGATGGGAAAATTGACAATAAATATTTCAGCATAATTGATTCTTATGTTCTCAAAAACTTTTTAGACACAAAAGTTAAAGACAGTCCATGTGACACGCTTAATGATATATCATATACAGACAATCCAGTTCTATTATTATTTAATTTTAAAAAAAACAACTATGATGAAAAAAATTAATCTTAAAAAGAAAATGAGTTATTTGTTAATAACCGCTATTGTGGGACTAAATGCCTTCGCAATTACTATTTCAAATAGCAAAATTGAATCAGGATTCAATCTTCAATCTTTAATAACAACTGCAAATGCAGACAGTGAGGGAGGATATGGAAATGGATATTATGGTGACTGCTCCAATTGTATCTATCAGGATCCCTCTACCGGACGATGGAAATCTGGCGCAGATATAGATTGCTGGCAACAGTCAAATTCCCAATGCATTGAATTACCATGCATGGAAGGATGGTGTTAATAATTAACTGAGGCAACTACATTACACAGTTGCCTCATTAGAAAATCATCATGAATATTAAAACTATTGGACTACTTGTTTTAAACATTCTTCTTGTTCTAGCAACTATTAGAATAGCAACGCAAAATAACCTTAAAGAATTACAAATTGATGATCTTAATAAAAAAGTTGAACACATAAAAGATAGAACTAGTTACTATCAAAAGTGTGTTTTAACTAACATCATAAATAATGGAAGAAATACAAATCAGACGCACAGGTCGAACAAGTATACCCTAATATTTAGGTTTTCAGAATTGAATTGCCATACGTGCATAAACTCACTTATCAATATTATTAATTTAAGTTTCCCATGTAATATAAAGCATTGAAAACCAATAAAAAAGAAGCACATTTTGTTTTGTTAATCCATTAATTATGAGTAAATTAATGGTGC
>JANQII010000105.1 GCA_028282195.1 Prolixibacteraceae bacterium | reverse complement strand
ATACTTTCTGTCAAATGGCGTACAACTCATCAATATATACTACCCGTGTTTACTACCGGAGTTGCTTCCTTATCTCCACAAAGAACAACCATTAAATTACTGACCATAGTCGCTTTCTTTTCTTCATCCAGTTCAACAATCTCTTTAGAACTAAGCTCATCCAAAGCCATTTCAACCATACTAACAGCCCCTTCAACAATTTTAAAACGAGCTGCTACAATAGCTGTCGCCTGCTGGCGTTTCAACATAGCTTGCGCAATTTCCTGTGCATAGGCCAAATAGTTGATCCTGGCTTCCATCACCTCAATACCGGCAATCGCAAGTCTTTCAGCCATTTCACGTTCAAGCTCTTCGTTAACTTCTTCCCCGCCACTACGAAGTGTAATTTCAGCTTCTTCATCTTCAAAATTATCATAAGGATAAAGGCCTGCCAGCTTTCTTATTGCCGCTTCAGTTTGTATAGTAACAAAATGCTCATAGTCATTCACATCAAAAGCAGCTTTGAAGGTTTCCTGTACACGCCATACCAAAACAACCCCAATTCTAATCGGATTACCAATTTTGTCGTTCACTTTAATTGGTTCGCTATCCAGGTTTCGTGCCCGAAGCGAAATCTTCTTTTTCACCAGAAATGGATTTACCCAAAAGAAACCATTCTTTTTAACTGTTCCTTTGTATGCACCAAAAAGAACAAGAACTGCACTTTGATTTGGGTCAACAATCATAAATCCGATAGCAAAAATGATAAACAATATTACCAGGGCTATTGCAGGAATAACCGTCCCCCTTGTAAAACCAAATATTGCAAAGGCAAGAAACAAGACCTCAATAAACACGAACAAATAACCTGATTTTGCTGAATATGACTTTTCCATGATATAATAACTTATTGTTTTGATATTAAAATGATATCACAAATGTAACTAAAAAAAGCATCCGTGTCAAGATGCTTCTCTCAATTTCTTTGAATGTCTTTCAGTTCCTGTTCATTTCAATACAACCAACCGCTTTTGAATGTATTACATCGTAAGATTTTGCGAAGTTTAGGATTGCATTAACCGCTTTTGCCGAAGGTGAAAAATATTCCTTCTCTTCTCTATTTCTTCTCACATCATTTTCCTTCCCTGTCAAATTAAGTTTTCCTAAACTTATCTTTTCGTTGTGGTATGTATTAATAAAACAAAATAAGGTAGATTTTTTATCCATAGGCACATTTATAAATTTTACTTTGATTTATAAACGACCTGGGGAAAAAAATATTGTCCTATCCTTAAATTTTTGTTAGCTGTAAGTTATTCTTTTCAATCAGCTTCCTCAAATTTATTAACGCATAACGCATTCTGCCCAACGCTGTATTAATACTAACATCAGTCTGTTCCGCTATTTCTTTAAAGCTTAGCCCCATATAATGGCGCATGACAATTACCTGTCTTTGATCATCAGGTAATTCATCTACCAGCTTACGAACATCAGATGTTATCTGGTCATAAACCAAACGATCTTCAATATTTTCGTCTGAAAACTTTTGAGAATTAAATAAGTCAAACTCTGAATCGTCATTCGAGGTTGTACTTAATAACTTCTCTTTTCTGAAGTGATCGATAATTAAGTTGTGAGCAATACGTAAAACCCAGGAAACAAATTTTCCATTTTCAGTATACTTTCCCATCTTAAGTGAGCGTATCACTTTTATGAAAGTATCCTGGAATATATCTTCAGCTAACTGCTGATTTTTTACCAACAATACGATGTAGGTGTAAACTCTGTTTTTGTGTCGTGTGACAAGGGTTTCAATTGCAGACTGATCACCATTTACAAACTGCTGAACGAGTGTATTATCGTTCAAATTCTCTTTTTTGAACATTACTTCCAATTTATATTTTCTAATAAACTAAAAAGTAAAATTCTTCTATAGGCAATCAGTTTTTAAAGTGTGATAAAACAATATTATTACTTTTGTACGAGTCAAATTTGAACGTTTTTTGTTTAAAAAGCAAATTTTTTCACTTATTTGTTGATGGTAAGTAAATGACAAACAGCAGAAAATCCACTTCGGAAATCCATATAAAAGGGGCAAGGGTTCATAATTTAAAAAATATAGAATTAAAAATCCCCCGTAACAAATTCGTAGTAATTACGGGGCTTTCAGGCTCTGGTAAATCATCTTTGGCATTTGACACCCTCTATGCCGAAGGTCAGCGAAGGTATGTCGAAAGTCTTTCTTCATATGCCCGTCAATTTTTGGGCAGAATTAATAAACCAGAGGTCGATTTTATTAAAGGAATTCCACCTGCCATAGCAATTGAGCAAAAAGTTAATACCAGAAATCCCCGTTCAACTGTTGGGACTTCAACAGAGATTTACGACTACATGAAGCTTCTTTTTGCAAGAGTTGGACGAACAATCTCCCCGGTTTCAGGCAAAGAAGTAAAAAGGCACCAGGTAAGTGATGTAGTTAATTTCATCACCTCATTTCCTGAAGAAACGCGCATTATTATTGGCTCCCCTTTAATGGCTAAAAATGGCCGTTCAATTTTGGAAGAAGCTGAATTATTACTTCAGCAAGGTTTTTCAAGAATTGAAACTAAAGACGGAATACAGCGAATTGATCAACTTTTGGAAAAGAAAGAGGACTTCTGTGCTAAGTCCTGCAAGCTTGTCATTGACCGGGTTCAGGCAACAAAAGACGATGATAACCTAAGCCGAATGGCAGATTCCATTCAAACAGCCTTTTTCGAAGGGCGTGGGGAATGTATCATAAAAGTTCATAAAGAAGATGAGGTTTTTGAAGAGAAATTCTCAAACCTTTTTGAAGCTGATGGGATTGAATTTATTGAGCCGACAGAGCACATGTTCAGCTTTAACAACCCTGTTGGAGCTTGCCCAAGCTGTGAAGGGTATGGAAAGGTAATTGGTATAGATGAAGATTTAGTGATCCCAAATAAATCATTGTCGGTTTACCAGGATGCCGTTGCCTGCTGGAAAGGGGAAACCATGAAAAAATGGAAACTTCGTTTCATAGAACGCGCTGTTAACTATAGCTTTCCCATTCACAAACCTTATTACGAACTAAATAGCAAACAAAAAGAGTTGCTTTGGAAAGGCAGAACCGGCATTAAAGGAATTGATCAATTCTTTAAAATGCTTGAGGCTAAAAGCTACAAGATTCAATATCGCGTAATGCTTTCCCGATATAGAGGAAAAACTACCTGCCCCGAGTGCCGTGGCACACGTTTAAAAAAAGAAGCCGGATACGTAAAAGTTGGTAACCATTCCGTACAAGATTTGGTATTGCTTCCGATTAATGAGCTGGTTGAATTCTTCAATAACTTAAAATTGACTGATCATGAAACAAATATTGCCAAACGTATTTTAGTTGAGATAAAAAGCAGGTTACAGTTTTTGGCTGATGTTGGTCTTGGCTATCTTACCTTAAACAGGCTTTCTTCAACTTTGTCAGGCGGAGAATCACAAAGGATTAATCTTGCGACATCACTTGGTTCAAGTTTGGTTGGTTCCCTTTATATTTTGGATGAACCAAGTATTGGGCTGCATCCCAAAGATACAGAACGCTTAATCAGCGTTCTACGAAAGCTTCAAAAAATAGGTAATACTGTTTTGGTTGTTGAACATGATGAAGACATTATCCGGGCCTCTGACGAAATTGTGGACATTGGTCCAAAAGCCGGAATGCATGGTGGTGAATTGGTTTTTCAGGGAAATCATGAAAAGCTTGTAAATAATGGTAGCAGCCTTACTGCAGATTATCTCAATGGTGTTAAAGTGATTGATATTCCTAAAGTCAGACGAAAATGGAACAACTTTATAGAAGTACTTGGCGCCAGGGAAAACAACCTGCAAAATATCAATGCTAAATTTCCACTTAACACCATGACTGTTGTTACCGGGGTTAGTGGCTCAGGGAAGTCAACTTTGGTTAGTAAAATATTGTATCCAGGTGTAGCAAAACGCCTTGGGGGCTATGCCGAAAAAACGGGACAGCACGATGCCATAAAAGGTGATTTTGAACGAATAACCGCTATTGAGTTTGTAGACCAAAACCCAATTGGTAAATCTTCCCGCTCCAACCCGGTAACCTATTTGAAAGCGTATGATGATATCAGAAAATTATTTTCAGATTTACAGGCGTCAAAATATCAGGGTTTTAAACCAGCCCATTTCTCTTTTAATGTAGATGGCGGACGCTGTGAAGAGTGCCAGGGTGAGGGTGAAATTAAAGTTGAAATGCAATTTATGGCCGACATACATCTTCAGTGCGAAAGCTGTAAAGGCAAACGCTTTAAAGATGAAATCCTTGAAGTTCAATACAAAGGGAAAAATGTGCACGATATTTTGGAAATGACTGTCAACCAGGCGATCGATTTCTTTAAGTATGGTAGACTTTCCGCAGAAAAGAAAATCAGGAAGAAACTTCAGCCGTTAAAGGATGTAGGCCTGGGCTATGTTAAACTTGGGCAAAGTTCTTCAACCCTGTCTGGTGGTGAAAGCCAGCGGGTAAAACTGGCTGCTTTTCTTTCAAAAGAAAAAGACTCGCCTTCATTATTCATTTTTGACGAACCGACTACCGGACTTCATTTTCATGATATCCGCAAGCTGTTGGATTCACTAAATGCTTTGATTTCCAGAGGGCACAGCATTATCATTATTGAACACAACCTTGAAATAATTAAGTCTGCCGACTGGATTATAGACCTTGGACCGGACGGTGGTAAAAACGGAGGGCAAATTGTATTTGAAGGGACTCCTGAAGACTTGGTAAAACATACTAATTTACATACAGCTAATGCGCTGGCTGAGAAACTCTAAAAATTGACGATCTGTTTCTATCAATTTATTTTTCTTACACCGGCAAAAGGACTATCTTAGCGTGCAAAACTGGTGAAGTTGAGATTAATACTCTGAAGGGGAACAATCCATCATATTCTTTTTCAACTCCTCGCGTGAAAATACTTTTTTTATGACTTTTCAAAATCATTCATTTCATATCCCGGTCATGGGGCTGGGCTACACTGTTGATACTCCGGTAAAAGTTGCTCATCTGGGTATTTCTTCAGTTATTTCTCTCGTTGACGACATATTAATGGAAAAAATGAGAGAGTTTTACAGTTTGAAGTTTAATTTTCCATTCAAGGCCATTTCATCAAAAGTTGAAGATTTCAGGGCAAAACGCATAACAGCCTATTTGGATATGGTTGACAAACTTGTTCATGAAAAATATGACGAGTTAATTCAAGGCATTCAGAAAAAGGAAAGTGAATTGGAAAAATACCTTGACCTGCTTCCTGAATCAAAACGAATCAAAGAAAAGCTAAATAAGCTACTCGAAAGTGCCAGTTTAAAAGATGCCAAAAAGTGGTTAAAAGAAAATCTATCGTTTGGAAGCATTGATGTAAACATCATGACCAAGCTGGATAACGTTAGGTACAAAAATAGTGAACAACTGCCAACAGAGTACAATGATGCACACGCATCCCTTCGTGGTTTTGCAAACAGCACCCTTAATTCTTCTTTGGTGCTATCCGCTGGAATGAATCCCAGGCTATACAGTTATCTTGAAAATTTTGGTGCTTTCTTTCCTAATGAAAATGGAAAGCTTGAGAAGAAAATTATTCTAAAGGTAAGCGACTACCGCTCTGCGATGGTACAAGGTCGTTTCCTTGCTAAAAAAGGAATTTGGGTTTCGGAATACAGAATTGAATCCGGCTTGAACTGTGGAGGTCATGCTTTTGCAACTCAAGGTAACTTAATGGGACCTATTCTTGATGAGTTTAAGGAAAAGCGCCAGGAACTTTTAGATGCTACTTTTAAGGTATATCAGAAAGGATTGGAAGACAAAAATATTACTGCTCCTGAAACTGCTCCTGAAATGTTGATTACAGCACAAGGAGGGGTTGGGACAAATGAAGAGCACAACTTTTTAATGAATGAATATAAGCTGGACAGTATTGGCTGGGGAACTCCATTTATGCTGGTTCCTGAAGTTTGTAATATTGATGACCAAAGCATTGACCTTTTGAAAGATGCTGGCGAAGATGACGTTTATCTCAGCAATGCCTCCCCGCTTGGTGTTTACTTCAATAATGTAAAAGGAAGTAGCCAGCAAACTGACATTCAAAAATCGGTGGAAGCAGGTAAGCAAGGTTTTCCATGTACAAAACGATTTTTAGCATTCAATAAAGATTATACCGATATTTCAATATGTACTGCTTCAAAGCAATATTTGAAAAAGAGAACGGAAGAGCTTCAAAATAATAACGCATCGGAAGAAGAGATAAAAATTGAAACACAAAAGTTAAGTGAAAAGGAATGTTTATGCGAAGGACTTTCGAACTCGACTTACCTTGCCAACAATGTTGAAACAGACAGTCCGAGAACTGGTGTGAGCATTTGCCCGGGCCCTAATATTGTATACTTTAAAAGTGTAGTGTCTTTAAAAGAAATGGTTGATCATATTTATGGAAAAATCAATCTTTTAAAAGACATCAAACGTCCCAATCTTTTTCTGAAAGAGCTGGGTATGTATGTTGAGTACCTTGAAAAACATTTGAAAGAGCTAAAACCTAACGAGGAAAAGCAACTGGCTTATTACCGTGTATTTAAAAAGAACATTCAGGAAGGGATTTCTTATTACCAAAATCTATTTAAAAAGTACGAGGGTAAATTAAAAGAAATGAAGGAGGGTGTTTCTACGGAACTGGATAGCTTCAATCAAAAACTGGATAAACTAAAAATTTGATATTTTAGAGCTAATTATTCAAGCCAAATTTACTATGAAAGTTTTTGGAATAAACGGAAGCCCCCGAAAAAACGGCAATACCAAACAGCTTATTGACACTGTTTTCAAAGAGCTTAACAAAGCTGGTGTAGAAACTGAATTGTTTCAACTTGGAGGTCGTCAGGTTCATGGTTGCACTGCTTGTGGTAAGTGTCGTGAAGTGCTTAATCAAAAATGCCAAATTAAAAACGATGCTATAAATGAATGCATCGAAAAAATGATTGAAGCTGATGGTACCATTTTGGGTTCACCGGTTTATTTTGCCGATATAACCACAGAAATGAAAGCATTAATAGATGTTGCCGGTTATGTTACGCGTGGCAATGGCCATCTTCTAAGGCGTAAAGTTGGCGCCGGGGTAATTGCAGTACGCAGAGGCGGTGCTCTTCATACTTTTGAATCCATAAATAACTTCTTTTTAATCAGTCAAATGATTATTCCCGGATCAAGCTACTGGAATTTTGCGTTTGGGAAAAAAGAAGGCGATGTGCTTCAAGACGAAGAAGGAATTCAAACCATGAAAACTTTGGGAGAAAACATGGGATGGCTGTTAAATAAATTAAAAGCCTAAATCTTTTTGAACCAAGCCGAAACAAGCTTGTTGTCACCATAAAATGCGAATCATGGAATGGGTAATACAAAACAACATGCTTGTTAAAGAATTCATTTTAAAAGACTTTAACCAAGCCCTGGACTTCATTAATCGAGTTGGTATGTTGGCAGAAGAAATGAATCATCATCCGGATATTCTCCTGCATAGTTATAAAAAAGTTAAAATCATTTTGTTTACGCACTCAGTTGGTGAAATAACCGAACTTGATCGTAAATTAGCTTCAAAAATCGACCAGGTTTAAACCATGTTAAACTTCAAATTTCAATATCTTTTTAAAAATATTCTGAAGGGAATTGCCTGGATGGCAGTTTTAGTGTTGATTTATATTCTTTTCAAGGAATACATCTTTACTGATAATCAAGATGTTTGGATTGAACGGTTTTACAGCAGGCCAATGGTCATTTATCTGATTTATATTGGCTCGGAAGTTTTCTTTGGCATTTTTCCTCCCGAAATTTTTATGCTTTGGGCCTATCATAAAGGAGATACGTTTCACTATATTCTGAACCTTACTTTTTTTGCAGGAGTTTCCTATGGCGCAGGTTATTTGGCATTTTTAGTTGGTCGCTTTTTACGCAGGGTTGTTTTCTTTCGTTATTTGGGAAGAAAGTTTTTCACAAAATACTGGCCTCTTTTCAGAAAATATGGTTCTTTCTTAATTATTGTGGCTGCCCTTACCCCCCTGCCCTGGTCTACAATTAGCATGCTTATTGGATCAACAGAATATCGTATGAGCCGTTATGTTTATCTGGCATTGTTCCGCCTGCTTCGTTTTGCAATTTATGGCATCCTCATTTTCCAGGGACATCAGCTGTGATAAAAAAGGAGCCTGAAATACAGAACATGGAGAACTTACTGAGAGATTACCTTAAAGAAGTGAAAGGATTGAAAGGTTAATAGATTGAAGGATCGTATTTATGAAAATCCAAAATCCGGAAACAACCCGCAACCTGTAACTCGTAACATACACAATCCTGATCCACTTCCAGTATCAAAAATCCAGCATCTGAAGATAATCCATTACAAACCATTCATCAAGAAGCTTGTTATTATTTTGAAAGTTAATTAATAAGCTATGTTCGAACGTCTGAAAGAAAAGTGGGATGTAAAATCAAATTTTCAATTACTCATTATTTTAGTAGTTTTTTCAATTACAGGAAGCGCTACCGTTTTTGCAAAAAAATACTTGTTTCAGGTTATGCATGTAGATGCAAATGTGAGTATTTACTGGCTAATACCCATTTATATTGTAACGATTATTCCGATTTATCAGGCCCTTCTGATTATTATTGGGACTTTGATGGGACAGTTTCGCTTTTTCTGGAATTTTGAAAAAAAGATGCTTAGGCGATTCGGCATTAAAATCGACAAATAATGAAACTCATAACAATAAATTTCCTGCTAATACTTTTGACTTTGGCAGGTTATTCTAAAAACAAAAAGGATATGGAGATTGCTACATTTGGTGGTGGTTGTTTTTGGTGTACTGAAGCTATTTTTCGAGAATTAAAAGGTGTTGAATCTGTTACATCGGGTTATTCCGGTGGGGATATCGTTAATCCTTCTTATAAAGAAACTTCAACCGGCAGAACAGGCCATGCAGAAGTAATTGAGATTGAGTTCAATCCTGAAATAATCTCTTTCACAGAGTTGCTCGAAGTGTTTTTTGCAACCCATAACCCAACCACTTTAAACAGACAAGGTGCTGATGTCGGGCCACAATACCGGTCAGCAATTTTTTACCACAATGAAGATCAAAAAAGAATTGCCATTGAAATCATCGATCAGCTGAATAATGACAATGTTTTTGATAATCCAGTTGTAACAGAAGTAACAGAATGGAAGAATTTCTTTAAAGCAGAAGATTATCATCAGGATTACTTCGCGAATAATCCATCTCAAGGCTACTGCCAGTTTGTTATTGTTCCTAAATTGAATAAATTCAGAAAAATTTTCAAGGAAAAACTTCAGAGGTAAAATTATGAAGAAACTACTTTTTGTACTGGCTCTTTTCATATTCACAACATCATTCGTAACCGCCCAGCGAGAATTTTCAATGACTGAAGGTGATACAACCTACGTTATGAAACGCTATGTTTTTATGCACCTGATGGCTGGTCCGGAGCGAAGTCAGGATTCCATTGAAGTTGCAAAGATCCAGGAAGCTCATTTAGCTCACCTCAACAAATTATCAGAAGATGGTAAGCTAGCCGTTGCCGGGCCTTTTGAAAAAGGTGGAGAGTACAGGGGACTGCTTATTTTTGATGTTGAGACAATTGAAGAAGCTTTACAACTGGAAAGTGAAGATCCGGCAATAAAAGCAAAACGACTGGAAATGCAGGCTTTCTACTGGTGGGGAGCTAAAGGAACCAAACTTCCATAATGAATAAAAACCATAATCTAAATCAAATGAAATCTTTAATCGCTGCTTTAGTTTTCTTTTGCATATTAACTAGTGCAAATGCCCAAACTATCAATCTGTTCAATGGAGAAAATCTGGATGGCTGGCATTTAGATGTGCCCCTTCTTGATGAATATCCTGACACCATCATTCCATTTAAAGTAGAAAACAAGAATTTAATAAGCTTGGGAACTCCCCGAGGACATTTGATAACAAATGATGTATTTTCAAACTACAAACTGAATATTGAATATCGCTTTCCTGCTGAACCGGGCAATTGTGGCGTTTTAGTTCATGCATCAACTCCAAGAGCCCTCTATGAAATGTTTCCGAAATCCCTCGAAGTACAAATGCAGTCAGGTCACGCAGGTGATTTTTGGTGTATTGTTGAAGACATAACCGTTCCTGATATGGAAGAAAGACGCGGCCCTAAGGATGAATGGGGAATTGTTGAAGGTAAAAAAAGACGTATTATAAATCTGACTGACAATTCTGAGAAACCACTTGGGGAATGGAACAAAATGACTATTCTTTGTAAAAATGACACGATAAAAGTGTGGGTAAATGGTGAACTGGTCAACTATGGTTTTGATTGCACCGCCCAAAAGGGACAAATTGCAATACAGGCCGAAGGTTCGGTTGTTGAATTTCGAAAAGTTGAGTTGACACATTTGTAAAAAAGCAGACCTTCAAGGTTTGGGAAAGTTAGACTATCCTTTTATTTTGTCAGGGTCTTGCCTTGAATCAAAAATATCCGTGACATAGATATATTCCCCGTCAACCCTGTAGATTATTTTATAGTGGTCCACCACTAAACGGCGGTGCCCAAGTCCCATATGTTCTAAAAAAGGTTCTTTTTGCCCTTGCAATGGCTGTAGGGTTAGTGTATCTGCTGCATCTAAAATACTGTCCCGGATTTCAATTAGTTTTTCACGACTTACTTCAGGGGCAATAAAATCTAATGCTTCTTCAAGGGCAAGAAGGGATTGTCCGGTATAAATAAGCTTCATCAGCGTCCTGAGTTTGCAGTTTTTTGCTCAATTTCTGCTCTTGAAAAGATCTTTCCTGACTGGATATCACTTTCGGATTTTTGCGCCCTGCTTTCCAGTTTCGTTTTTAAAACTTCTTCTTTACGAAGCTTCTCGTAAAACTCGTTGATTGTTTTCTCATTTGCCCGGTGCAAATGACTGTGTATAAAATCTCTTTTTTCAACTACGTTCATGATCACCCTAATTTTATCTTTTACAAATTTAACGATTAATATTCACTTTGGTTTTTCATTTAGGGGGTAATATTTTACCAACTTCCTTCCAGACCTTCAAGGTTTTAAAAACCTTGAAGGTCTGGAAAAAAGCCCCGATTACCGGGGTCTTTGAGCTTAAATTTACCCTTTAAGCTTCATTGATAACGCCAAGAGGAAAAGGCTATTCAGTTGTAACAAGTTGATTTTGCAATAACAATGCATTTAATTTGGTCTCAAGCTCTTCAAATTTATTTTTAAGCAAATCGTTTTCTTTCGATACTTCGGCAAATTGCTGCTGCCTGTTTTTATGATCACGTACAAGTGCAGTCAAATCTTCCTGCAACTGCGTGTTTTGTTTTTGTAACTCGGTAATCAGCTTAGCCGAATTTTCTTTTTGTTCCTGCAACTGTCGGTAAATCTCCTGGGTAGCACTTACATTGAGCATAGCAATGGCATCGTAATCGACTGTCAGGAAATCCTCTACCTTATGACCATACACAAAAATAAAAGTTTGATCGTTCACAAAATCGATTTGTGTACTTTCATAGGATAAAGAATCATCTTTGTATTCTTTAACCACTATATAGTCCGTTTTTGTTTCTGTGATCTCCCCATTGGGATTATAATTCTCGTAAATAATTTTAAGGGTATCCCCTTTACTTATTGAGTCATGTTTCAAAGGAATTGTAATTAGCTTATCCTCGACTACATGAGAATCTGCTTCCTGCATAATTGATGGGATTACATTTATAGACTCTGAAACAGCCGAAGGTAAAATTTTCTTTACTTGTTGCGCAATTACCTTTTTTTGAATCCGATTTCCTTTACTGATTGTATCGATATACTGGTAGTCAACAATTTGAATCTGTGTTATTTTTTCAAGATCTAAACCTGAATCTGAATGGCCAATAAATCTTTTTATTCGTTCGTCCGATGAAACCAAAAAACCGGCATCTGAAATGGCATGACTTTGAAAGTATGCTGAAATTTGAGGTCTCCCAGAATAATAATCATGATAAGATGCCCATTGCCCCCATTTTTTATAATTACCACTAACAGTCCCATGATTCTTTGAACCATGCACACTAAAAGGGTACCAACCACCTCCCAATGAAGAAATTGAAGCATCTGAATTGACAGCAAGCCAACCGTCAAGAGCTAAACGATTATAATTGGGATGATCTTCTGTTACTTCAATTACAGGACTGTCATTAGCAAAGTTGAACTCTAACTTAACATCCCCGGTATTATTTTGCATGCTTACATTACCAAAGGCATCAGTGACAACAACATTACCAGACTTATTGGGGAAGGTGATGAACTTATGAGAGCCGCTTGTTGCAGCCCCCTGCAATTTTATATCATAAGTCCCTTTTTCAAAGATTAATCCACTGGAAACTTTTACATCCCCGTCATTCTGTACCGTCATTCCTTTATTATCAGAGCCATCCCCATTAATCCAATATGCTTCATTGGATAAATCAATGTGCGTTGTTGCTATATGGTTGCCCAGGTTATCATTGGCTGCTGTAGCAGCAATGGTTATTGCATTACCCGATTCAGTAAGTGAAATATTACTTCCCGCCATTAATTGAACAATACCGCCATTCGTTAAGTGTATATTTGACACATTGCTAGCACCTGATGAAACACTCAAACTTTGATTATCGGTATTGTCTTTAAAAGCAGACAGGTTTACACTACCGCCATTGGTCAGGCTTAATGTATTTCCACTTAGTGACAGGTTCTGGGTATCCGTATTGACACCGGAAAGGTTAAGTGTCTTTGTTGCTTCCCCGTCTCCTTCAAGCGAGATATTTAATGTACTGCCTGTCAACGACAGGACATCGATTTTCTGATCGTCTGTATTGGTCTGGATATCCGAAGTTAGGGCTACCGTACCTGTTTTATTCGGTAAAGTAATGGTACGATCTGCAGTAGGATTGGTAACCTGTAAGGTTGTTTCATGGGCATTAGCAGTTGCCCCTTCAAACACCATATTTTTACCTGCTTCAAGCTTTAGATGGTCATCAATACCCACATGGGTATCTGTTGGGCTCGAAATGACCGGCATAGTCCCGTCCAGATCAATTTTCAAATCGGTATTATTCGAACCACCTGCTCCCTGAAATTCAATTTCACCATTTACCTCTCCAATCCGAATATATTCAGAAC
>JANQII010000052.1 GCA_028282195.1 Prolixibacteraceae bacterium | reverse complement strand
TTCGCGTCTTTGCGGGTTCTTATGTTCCTTTGCGGTTTATTTATTTGGCATTGATAAATTCATATTTAATTTATTTCATTGGTTTTCATCGGATTATTTAACCGCAGAGTGTGCAAAGTTTTTATCGGAAAGTGCGCTAAGGGGTGACTTGAGGCAATGATTATTTTGCAAAATGTTAAGATCAACCCAAAACTCACGTTATGTAGTTATGATGATATAGCTTTTGTTCGACAAAAAAGGAACTATATTTGTACCAGGCTTACATAGTTAAGTCATCTAATAAAACATGGCAGAGAAGAAGTTGAATGTAGTTGATATTAAAGATGAAAGGGTATTCAAGAGAATTTTCGAAGAAAACTTTGATTTTTTGAGCCGTTATGCCAATAGTGTGCTAAAAAATAATCAATTGGCTGAAGATATTGTAGAGGACTTCTTTATTAGCTTATGGGAGAAAAGGGATACAATTGTTTTTAAAAAAAATTATAAATCATACTTTCTAAGATCAATTCATAACAGGTGCCTGGATCAATTAAACCGAAAGGCTACAAAACTCGAATACCGAATTGAAAGTTTTGCAAGACCAGATGATTTAAAGCTAACTTCTAAGTTTTATGAAAACTCTAATTCAATTGATACCGAAGAGATTAGAAAAATGATCGATGATGCTGTAAAATCTCTTCCTGAAGCCTGTCAGAAAATCTTTATTATGAGTCGTTTTCAAGACTTAAAGTATAAAGAAATTGCAAACGAGTTAAATATTTCCGTAAATACTGTTGAAATGCAAATGAGCAGAGCACTAAAAAAACTACGGGTAAAGCTTCGGGATTACATAACTATTTTTTTCTGGTAAATTTTAGAAATAATTTATTCTATACGTCTCTGTAAAACAGTCGGTTGTAAAATTATTTTAACTTTTTTAAAATTTTTTTGATTTGCTTGTTGTGGTAAGCATCTACTTTTCCGTCATCTATATGGAAAATAGTTCGAACCATGATGGATTTTGATATAAATGAAATAATTAGCAGGTACCTTGAGGGTAATGCTTCTGCTGCGGAAAAGCAACAACTGCTGGATTGGCTGGAAGAAAACGAGGGAAATAAAAAACTTTTCAATGAAATGAAAGATATTTATTTCGTCTCAGGTTCTGTAAGCTCTTCGGATAAATATAATGATCGGCATAACTGGTTTAAAGAAAAAAGTAAGATTGGAAAAAGCAAGGCACGCAAACTCCAGGGTGCACTTAAGTATGCTGCAATCCTGGTGTTTGCTATGCTTATTGGTTCAGTTATTACACAGTTTGCTGAAAGTTTTTTGGAAGGGGACGTGGAATTAACCAGAGTTGAAATTCCTAATGGACAGATGAGTAAACTTACTCTGTTTGACGGAACTGAAGTGTGGCTAAATTCCGGAAGTGTGTTTGAATACCCGAATCAGTTTAATACGAAAGAACGTAAAGTTTATTTGCAAGGTGAAGCTTTTTTTGATGTTGCAAAAAATGAGAAACTTCCTTTTGTAATTGAGAGTGATAAAATGCATGTGAAAGTTTTAGGAACTTCATTTAATTTCTCTTCTTATGAAAATGATGACTTCGCTAATCTCACTCTTATCGAAGGTAATGTGAATCTTTTAACTCCTGGCGGACAGTTATTAACCCGGCTTGTTCCCGGAGAAAAAGCGGACTTAAAAGATGGAAAAATATCAATAAAGAAAGTTGATACTTCTTTTTATTCTTTGTGGAAAGAAGGGAAAATCGAGTTTACAAGTGTGCCTTTAGGCGAAATTGCGAAAAAGCTGGAACGTTGGTACAATGTGTCTATTGAATTTCATGATAAAGATTTAGAAAAGATAAAGTTCTCTGGCACTGTTCTGAAACACAAGCCGGTAGAGCAAATTATTAAAGCTATACGATTATTGTCCCCTATTGATTATAGAGTGACTTTTAATCCAAACGGAAAAAATGAAATTGAAATTTTTGCTAAACAATAAAACCTGAATGCTTATGAAATAAAAACAGCGACAAAAATGCTGGGAACATTTTTGCCGCCTTGAGAAATAAATAAATGCCTTTTAAAGGCAAATATTAATTAATAATGATCAAACATATGGAAAAAAAACGAAATTTCCATAGTTGTAAAAGACTATGGTGTAAATGTTTAAAAATTATGAAATTAACTTTCATTTTTATGTTGGTTGGTCTGTTGTCTGTAAGTGCAAATAGCTTTTCACAGACTAGCAATCTTAACCTGAAACTATCCAATCGTACATTAAGTGATGTTTTTGAAGAAATTGAGCGTCAAAGCGATTATTATTTCATTTTTAAAGACGGTGAACTTGATGTTACGAAAAGAGTGTCTATAGATATTGAAAAAGCTTCAATAAATGATGTTCTGGACGAATTACTGGACGGAACGAATATGGCTTACCAATTTGTAGATCGTTATATCGTAATTGGAGAGACTGATAGTCCTACAAATTCAAAACAATTACCTCAAAAGCTGGAGGGTACAGTTACAGACAGCGAAGGTGTTGCTTTACCGGGTGTAACAGTTGTGCTTAAAGGTACAACTACAGGTGCAATAACTGATTTTGATGGCAAATACCAAATAAATATAAGCACGGGAGATGTGCTTGTTTTTAGTTTTGTCGGTATGGCTTCTCAGGAGTTTGTTTATGCCGGAGAAGAAACACTAGATGTAACCCTTCAGCCAGATCAACTTCAGGTGGAAGAAGTTGTAGTAACTGCTCTTGGTATCAGACGGGAGAAAAAAGCTCTTGGATACTCTGCACAGGATGTCGAATCTGAAGACTTACTTGTAACAGGTGATGGAAACATTACTTCTGCTCTTTCAGGAAAAATTGCAGGTGTTCAAATAGCACAAACCGCTGGGGGGGCAGGTGCAAAAACACGTATAGAGATTCGTGGTACCAGTTCATTGTCAGGATATGATGAACCTCTTTGGGTCGTTGATGGAGTTCCATTTGATAACGGCAACGGAACTGAAAAGGACAGGACTGGTGAAGAAGTTAGTATCTGGGGAGGAACATCCCGTGCAGGAGGTGCATTTGACTTAAACCCTGAAGATATCGAATCAATCAGTGTGTTGAAAGGACCAAACGCCGCGGCTCTTTACGGTGAACGAGGAGGAAATGGTGTAATCATGATAACCACCAAAAAAGGATCAAGGAAAAAGGGCTTAGGAATTAGCTATAGCGGAAACGTAACGGTATCCGAGGCAGCTTACTTTTTAGACATGCAAGACGTTTATGGCCAGGGAACAGAAGGTGTTTTTGATAAAAATTCAACCGGTTCGTGGGGACCAAGAATGGAAGGACAATTATTTGATTCATGGACTGGAGAGCAAACTCCATTTACAGCTCAAACCAATCGAATTGATGATTTTACCAGAATGGGCATTGATCAAAACCATAGTTTAGCTTTTACCGGAGGAAATGATAAAGGTGCATTCAGGGCATCGATTGGGAAAGGAATTATCAATGGGATCTTTGAAGATAATAAGGTTGAGAAATTGACATTTGATTTGAAGACAGATTATGACATTAACAATTGGTTAAATGTTGATACTAAAGTATCATATTTCAGAACAGAAGGACAAGAGCGTCCTGAAGTTGGAAACTACAGTTACATGTCTTATTTCTATGGAATGCCGATGAGTATAAGTAACCAGGATTTAAGTCCTGGATATGAAATTATAGGAGGAAAGCATGTAGAAACATTATATACAACAGCAAATGCTAATTACCGTAACCCATATTTCTTGCAGGAACAAACAACAAATTATGATCAGAAAGATCGATTGTTTGGATATTTTGCTGCTAATCTGAAAATCACTGAAGGATTAACAGCAAGGCTTAAATATGGATTGGATACATATCGTTTTGGTGGGGTAGATGGATATTTATATGCTGATAATGTAGATGGTAATCGCCCAAATTATAATACTAATGAGCAATATTTTAAAGAAGAAAATTACGAATACCTGATGACATATATGAAAGATTTGAACGATGACTTTTCAATCCATTTAAATTTAGGTGGAAATAATATGAATAGTTATCGAGAGAACCTCAGGGCTAAATCTGGTTTATTGGCCTCCGAGGGGGATTTCTTCCTTGGAAATGGTACCAACATTAGTGCCGAGGAAAAATTTTGGGAAAGAGAGGTTCGATCACTTTACGGATTTGCCAATGTTTCTTACAAAAATTATTTGTTTCTTGACATTACAGGTCGGAACGATTGGTCATCAACTTTAACAGCTTCAAATGCAAATTTTGATAATAGTTATTTTTATCCGTCAATTGGTTTGAGTGGTATTATTTCAGACATGGTTGAGATGCCTTCGTGGGTTTCATTTGCTAAAGTTAGAGCTTCATGGGCACAACTTGGTAAAGCGGCAACACCTTATCAAACCAGTCAGGACTTTACAATTAGTACATGGAACTATAACCTACAAAACTCTGATGTGCCAAATAATCTGGTAATTCAAAACCTCAAACCTGAAATTTCCACATCATGGGAAGTTGGTATTGATGTGAGATTATTTAATGGACGATTAGGGTTTGATGCTACATATTACTTTGAGGAAACCGAAAATCAAATCTTAAATGTGCCGTTAACTCAAAGTACAGGCTTTAGAGAGCGTGTAATTAACGCGGGGCTAATTACCAATGAAGGTTTTGAGTTCTTATTGACTTCAATTCCAGTTAAAACTAATGATTTTACAATGGGGTTTGATGTAAACCTTTCAACGAATAAAGGAATAATGAAAGAGTTGGCAGATGGAGTTCCTATTCACAGATTTGGAGACTTCAATGCCGGAACTGAAGTTGTGGCAATTCCCGGTGAAAAATTAGGTATAATACGTGGATCAAAGTATTTAAGGGACATTGATGGAAATATACTTGTTGGTGCCGATGGCTTGCCTCTTTTTGAAGAAAGACAGGAAATTGGAAATATACAACCTCATTTTCTTGGGTCAATTAATTTAAACGCAGAGTATAAAGGATTATTCTTTAATGCTTTATTTTCAGGTCAAATCGGAGGTGATATTGTTTCTGTTACCGAACAGGGAGCAACTGCATCTGGTAACACCGACCGTACTCTTGCAATGGACCGTATTGATTTATTTTTTAAAGGTGACCAGGAAGATGGTAGCCCGAATAATGTATTGATATCTGCTCAGGAATACTGGGGAACTATATCACGTATTGATGAGGAATTTATTTATGACGCTACTTATGTGAAAGTTAAAGAATTGGCTATCGGATATAAAATACCCAAATCATTACTTTCAAAAATTCCTTATCAGCCTATTTCTAGAATGCAGGTTTCCCTGGTTGGCCGCAATTTATTTTATCTTCATAAAAATACTCCAGGAACTGTTCCTGACGCTGGATCGTACAGTACTTCTTATTTTGCGAAAGCATTTGATTTTGCTCCGGTGCCTGCAACCAGAACGATTGGTTTTTCTTTAAACATAGGCTTTTAATTTAAAAACAGAAGAATATGAAAACTGCATATAAAACACTTATACTATTATTTTTAATCATAGGGGCTTTGAGTTGTTCTGAAGATTTTGGAGATATGAACACCCCTTCTGACGCTGTTACCGAGGTTAATCCATCGTATTTTTTCAGCAATATGGTTCAGGGGGTTTTTGATAACTACCAACGTAACCATAATCTTTATCCTGACTTTTATTCGCAATATTGGGCAAATACTGTTAGTGGTTTTGAATCACCCAGGTATGAATATGTTGATGGCTGGATCGGTAATTTATGGCGTGAATTTTATACAGATCATTTGACCGAGTCTCTTGCAATCTCAGGGCAAAATGCGGATAACGAATTTGCTGTAGACCAAATAGCACTTAGTGAAATTTGGATTTGCTATTTCTGGTCTAGAATGACAGATACTTACGGTGATATACCGTACTTTGGGGCTGGCAAAGGCGATGCGGTTACTTATGATAACCAGAAGGATATTTACTACGATCTTTTTGACAGGATTGATGCTGCTGTAAAATCAATAACAGGTGATACCCAACAACAAAATTATGATATGTTTGACCATGTTTATAAAGGAGATGTAGCTAAATGGCAAAAATTTGGAAACTCATTAAGACTACGTTTAGCTATGCGTTTGTCAAATATTGATCCTGCAAAAGCGCAAGCAGAAATAAATGCAGCATTGAATGGGCCTGGTGGGGTTTTTACAAGTAATGATGATGTAGCTAAAGTTAGAATGTGGGATTCTGGCTGGTATGACTATCTTCATCAAATGGCTTGGAACTGGGATAATATAAGGGCTTCTAAAACCTTCACAGATTATCTCTACAACCAATCATCTGTAGATGAAGACCCTCGTACTCCTATTTGGTTTGCTTATAAAGTCGATGGAGCTAGTGTGACGAAAGAAGAAGCTGGCTATACAACATATGAAGGGCTTGAAAATGGTTATAATACTGTTCCTGCAAACTCAAAAGATGAACATTGCACAATTAACCTTGAAGGGGGATATATTGATTTTGTAGGTAGTGATGAAGATGCAATGTTTTGCCCGGTGATGTTTTATTCGGAAGTACTGTTCCTTAAAGCTGAAGCTGCATTAAGAGGATGGATTTCAGATGATGCTAATACTCTTTACAAAGCTGGTGTCCAGGCATCAATGGATTATGTAGGTGTTGAGTCAGCAGATGCACAAGCATACCTAGATGGGCTACCAGATTTAACCGGATCAAATGAAACTCAGTTAAAGCAAATTATTACTCAAAAATGGTTAGCTAACTTCCCTAATGGAGTTGAAGCCTGGGCTGATTTTAGAAGGACTGATTATCCTGATATTACGCTTCCAATTGAAGGGGTTAGCGGCAATTCTTCTGTGGCCCAGGATACTTGGGTAAAGCGTATCAGGTATCCTGATAATGAGCATGAGCAAAATCAATCAAATATGCCTGCATCAATGAATACAACTCAAACAGACCGTATGGATATTAAAGTTTGGTGGGATGTAGCTGATACCAAAACTAAAGGTAATGATGGCTTAATGAATAGTAATTTCTAAATTGTAATAACTGCAAAATGAAACGTCCATGAGCAAATAATTATTAACTCACACAAGAATATTTATTTGCGAATGGTAAGTTCCATCTGACAATTAAAATAGTAAATATAAACAGATGAAATCAATTATATTAAAACATAGAATATTAGTTGGAGTTTTATCTCTATTCATGGCATTATTTGTAGTAGTGTCATGTGATGATGACGACCCTATAGGATCATTTAACCAGGCTTCACTGGATACATTGCTCGCTGAAGCACAAAACCTTATTGAAAATAGTGTTGAGGGGATCAATGCCGGTGATTATCAACCTGGTTCCAAAGATGCCTTACGAAGTGTAGTAACCTGGGTTAACTGGGCTATTGCTAATGCTACAGAACAGGGAGACTTGGATGATGCAGCTGATAAGTTGGCATTTCAAATAGAAAAATTTAAAACGAGTACTGTTGCCGTTGCTATGCCGTGGATTCAGCAGGAAAATGATACTTGGATTAAGGTTTCCGATAATATCAAACCAAAACTTGATGGTGCATTTACCATTGAAATAGAATGTTATATTGTAGATTTGAATCAAAAAGGCTGGTCAAATAACTTATTCTCTGCAGAGCAACCGGGACCTGATAGTGGCTTTGGTGTAAGATATTTTGGTGACGGTAAAATACAAATTGTTGTAGGTAATAATGGTTGGAAAGATACTGGAGATCAGGCTATAGGAGTTATGAAGTCTGGTGAATGGATGAAAATTGCATTTACAAACACAGGATCACATCAAATTTTATATGTAAACGGTACTCCTGTTGCTTCACAAGATCAAAATCATTTACTTGCACCTAATGTACCTTTTGTAATTGGTAATAGTCCAACTTGGTCAGACCGTGTATGTAATACATTAGTACGTGAATTTAGGCTTTGGACTGAAGTTTTGGATGAATCAACAATTCAAGCTAATATGTCAAAAACATTTGATGGAACTGAAAGTGGTTTGGAGTGTTATTTCCCATTAACTGCTAATTTGGGCTCAGAATTTGATGATCTTACAGGCAATTACACGGCAACAATTGAAGGAAAAATTGAATGGGTGGCTGAACCTCCGGTTATTATTCTGGATTATACAAATTTGAATACGGCAATTCAGGAGATTACTGATTTTAAAGCTGCAATTGTTGAAGGAGAAAATGATGGTGATTATCCTGTCGGTACGTTGGCATTTATTGATGAACTTATTGCCAATGCAAACGACAAACTTGAAAACGAAACACGTCAAGCTGCGTTGGATGATTTCGCATCGTCAATTAGTGATAAAATCAAGTTGATTAATTCAATGCTCGTGGGAGATGCTAATGGGGTCTTTATTGATCGAAATGATCCTGATGCAATAGGGCTCAGAATTACGCCAAACTATACTCCACAAGGAGACTATACCGTTGAATTTGATGTGAAAGTTAAATCATTGTTCGGGTATTCTTCAGGAGAATTCTTTAATAATGGTAATTATGGAGTTTGGGTTTACGGCTATCAGGAACTTACTGAAGAAAATATATTGAACTCAGGTGGGCTTTATCATTTTGTTCATGACACGAGAGGTGAAGCTTGGTGGAAAGGACCAAAATCGGATCCATTAACTATGAAATCTGGAAAATGGCAACATATTGCTTTGGTTCATGATGAAGCTGCTTTAACGACTAAGATATTCGTAGATGGTGAAATGGTTTCTGAATTCGAAGAAATTGGTCATCCGGAAAACTCTGGCTGGGGTGAAATGTGGCTTGGTAATGGCTGGGGAAAAATGGATGGCTATATCAAAGATTTCCGCTTGTGGGATATTGTAAAAAATCCGTCAGAGTTAAATGCAACTATCGATGGGACTGAAGAAGGACTGAATGCATATTTTCCTCTTGATAGGGTTAAAGGTGTACAGTTCTCTGATGAGACTGGTAATTATAAGGGTGAAATGAGGGGCATTAAGTGGAATAACTAAACATTTTCCTAATGAATTATAACTAGTTTATTAGAACTATAAATACTGAACCTGTGTTGGAAGTGAAAAAATAAGATATTCGCTCCGGCACAGGTTCTTTTTTATGCGGATATGCACTTATTGGATCAATTTTAAAAGTTGTGGGTTATGTGTTGCGGGTTTCAGGTAGACGGGTTTTCAGGTTGCAATATTTGAGAAAGGCTTGGCTATTGATTGATTATTGTTGATTGAACAGTCAGATATCTGATACTTGAACCTGGATAGCTCGGGATTGGGACTTCGCTAATTTAGTTATAATAACCTTGCACGCTTTTCCTAATCAAGCTCACTGGGTTTCTGGCTGATTGATCATTCTAATTATCCGGTACCAGTATCGAGTATCCAGCATCAAGTATCCAGCATCCAGTATCCATCCGGTAATCATTCATCCCACAGAAATATCAAGTGATCCCACTTATTCAGGAAGATTAAATTTTTACATGTTATAAATAAATGCTTACTTCGTAACGATTTTTACAACAACTTATATTAACAATGACAAGTAAGTACCCAACAACTTTGCTGATCATTGCTATACTTCTATTTTTAGGTAAGGCAGTGTTTTCCCAGGAAAAAGACAATCCTGTTGATTATGTAAATCCATTTATAGGAACTACCAACTTCGGAACAACAAACCCAGGTGCTGTAGTGCCCCAGGGTATGGTCTCCGTAGTTCCCTTTAACGTAAGCGGTTCAGATGAAAATAAGTGGGATAAAGATAAACGCTGGTGGTCTACTCCATACTCTTGGGATAATTCTTATTTTACCGGGTATTCACATGTCAACCTGAGCGGTGTCGGTTGTCCTGAACTGGGAGTAATTTTATTGATGCCAACCACCGGGAAAGTTACAGCAGATAACCGGGAGTACGGTGCAATGATGTCAAAGCAAAAAGCTTCACCAGGGGCTTATGGCAACTATCTAAAGAAATATAATATTGCAACTGAAGTTACAGCATCCCAACGAGTTGGTTTAAGCAAGTTTAAATACCCTGCAGGTAAATCAAATATCTTAATTGATTTGGGAACAGGTTTAACGAATGAAAGTGGTGCTGCTGTACGCGTAGTTAACAATCAGGAGATTGAGGGCTGGAGAATGACAGGTACTTTCTGTTACAATGATGGGACAGAGCGACCGGTATATTTTGTAGCTCGTTTTAGCAAGCCCGCAGATAGTTTTGGGGTATGGAAAAAGATGCCGGAAATGAGCGCAGAAGCTTCATGGTCGGCAACAAGCGGAAAGTTTAAATATTACGAACAATATCAAACCCAGATGGCGGGCGACAGCATTGGTGCCTGGATGACTTTTGATACGGAAGCCGGCGAAGAAATAATGGTGAAAGTAGGTGTTTCTTATGTAAGTATTGACAATGCACGCTTGAACCTTGAAACTGAAATGTCAGGCTTTGACTTCGAAAAAACCGCAGATAACGCCAGAAAACAATGGGAATATGCACTCTCAAGAATCTTTGTAAAAGGTGGAACTGATGATCAGAAAACAATTTTCTATTCGGCTTTGTATCATATGCAAATTCACCCCAATGTGTTGAATGACGTGAATGGACAATATCCATTGATGGATTCATTTGGAATTGGAGAAGTAAAAGAAGGAAACCGCTATACGGTTTTTTCATTGTGGGATACATACCGAAATTATCATCAGCTAATGACCCTGGCTTATCCACAGCAACAGCTGGATATGCTGCGCTCAATGGTTGATATGTATAAAGAAAGTGGCTGGTTGCCTAAATGGGAATTGAACAGTACCGAAACACTTGTAATGGAAGGTGATCCTGCAATCCCGGTAATCGTAGACAGCTATTTGAAGGGTTTGGATGATTTTGATGTGGAAGCAACCTATGCAGCCATGTTCAAATCGGCTACAACAAAAGGATCAGAAAATAAGTTGCGTCCTGATATTGACTTTTATCTGGAAAAAGGATATGTACCGTATACCGAAGAATTTGATAATTCGGTATCTCATGCGTTGGAGTATTATATTGCAGATTGGAACCTGGCCCAGTTTGCAAAAGCATTGGGTAAAGAAGACGATCATAAACGTTTTTTAGCACAGTCTTTACGTTATTCTGAATATTTCGATAAGGAAGAATACCAAATGATTCGCCCCAAATTAAAGGATGGTTCATTTTATACAGATTTTGACCCTAAACAAGGCGAGAATTTTGAGCCAAGTCCGGGCTTTCATGAAGGAAATGCATATCAATATACTTTTTGTGTTCCGCATGATATACCTGGTTTGATGAAACTGATGGGAGGTAAAAAGAAGTTTGTCAGTAAACTCCAATCTATTTTTGATGAAGGTCATTACGACATGGCCAATGAACCCGATATTCATTATCCGTGGCTATTTAATTTTGTGAAAGGCGAGGAGTGGAGAGCACAAAAGGAAGTGAATCGGTTAATTGCTACTTATTATAAGAATGCACCTGATGGTTTACCGGGCAATGATGATTGTGGAACACTTTCTGCATGGGTAGTTTTTGGGATGATGGGCTTATATCCGGTTTGTCCGGGTAATACTAATTATGCGATTTCACAACCTGTTTTTGATGAAATTGAAATTAAGCTTGATCAGAATTTTTATCCTGGGGAAAAACTGCTTATCAAAAAGAATGGATCAAATCAGTATATCAGTAAAGTAATTAAAAACGGTAAAAAGCATAACCGCTATTTTATCAACCATAGCGAGTTGGTTAAAGGAGGAGAGTTAGAGATTATTAAATAAATCATTACCGATAGCCTGACTCAAAGTCAGGCTATCGGTAATGAAGCAATGAAATCAAACAACATATGTCAAAAAAAACTAAACAAAGACATCCCGCTACCTGGGTTCCTACTGCCTATTTCGCAATGGGGTTGCCATTTATCGCTATTGCCCAGGCTTCTGTATTAATGTTTAAAAGCTTTGAGGTTTCGGATTCACTGATTGCTTTCTGGACTTCATTAATCATGCTTCCCTGGACATTAAAACCATTATGGAGCCCAATTCTGGAGATGTTTAAAACCAAGAAGCACTTTGTGGTAGCTACTCAAATGGTAACAGGGATTACATTTGCACTGGTTGCACTTTCACTGCCTTTAAACGATTTTTTCACCTATTCAATAGCTTTGCTGGCTGTGGTGGCTTTTAGCGGTGCAACTCATGATATTGCTACAGATGGCGTTTATCTTAGTGTATTATCGTCACAAAAGCAGGCTGAATATATTGGCTGGCAGGGAGCTTCATACAATATAGCCAAGATTTTAACAGCAGGGGCTTTTGTTTACGTAGCAGGTTTACTGGAAGAGAGTTTGGGTGTTTTACATGCCTGGATGGTTGTTATGGGAACATATGGGGTAATCATGTTTCTTCTTTCATTATATCATATTCGAATGCTTCCATCTGGAGGAGCAGCTTCAAGCGAGGTTAATTCTTTAAAAGAAGGATTTCAAACTTTATGGGATGTACTAAGAACGTTTTTTCAAAAGAAATACATTTACTGGTACATTGGATTTATTGTAATCTATCGTTTTGCTGAAGGTTTTGCGATTAAGATAGCACCACTGTTTTTTAAGGCAGCTGTTGAAGACGGAGGACTTGGGTTAAGCACTGCGGATATTGGTTTGATTTATGGGGTATTTGGATCAGCTGCATTTGTGATCGGATCTCTTTTGGCTGGATATTATATCGCTGCACGAGGATTGAAAAAATCACTATTTACACTTGTTTGTGTATTTAATATGCAGTTTATCGTTTATGCCTTATTAGCAATTTATCGTCCGTCTAATGTTTATTTAATTGGTTCAGCGGTAGTGGTTGAATATTTTGCTTACGGATTTGGTTTCGTAGCATTGATGTTATTTATGATGCAACAGGTTGCTCCCGGTAAATACAAAATGGCACACTATGCTTTTGCTACCGGAATTATGAACCTTGGCGTGATGCTGCCGGGAATGGCAAGCGGTTTCTTAAGCGATTGGCTGGGATACAAACTATTTTTTATGTGGGTATTGGTGGCCACTATTCCAGCATTTTTTGCTGCTAAATTTATTCCATTTACATATCCCGATAATAAAGAAGTTAAGGAAAATGGAACTGCTGAACAATGACGGATCTCTTACTGATCGGATGACTTGAAGTCATCCGATCAGTAAGAAAATGAATAATCATATAAGAACATATAAAAACATATAACAATGAGTAATCAATTAACAATGCCTTGGCAAGAGAGGCCGGAAGGCTCACAAGATGTGATGTGGAGATATTCTGAAAATCCCGTGATTGGACGTTATCAGATTCCAAGCTCTAACAGTATTTTTAACAGTGCTGTTGTTCCATTTAAAGATGGTTTCGCCGGCGTTTTTCGTTGCGATAACAAAGCGGTTCAGATGAATATTTTTGCTGGTTTCAGTAAAGATGGAATCAATTGGGATATCAATCATGATCCAATTGAAATGGTTGCCGGAAATACGGAGATGATTGAATCGGATTACAAATACGATCCACGAGTTACCTGGATTGAAGATCGTTACTGGGTTACCTGGTGTAATGGCTACCACGGACCAACGATCGGTATTGCATATACCTTCGATTTTAAAACTTTCCATCAGTGCGAGAATGCATTTCTTCCTTTTAACAGAAATGGTGTTCTTTTCCCTGAAAAGATAAATGGAAAGTATGCTATGTTAAGCCGACCAAGTGATAATGGGCACACTCCATTTGGTGATATTTACATTAGCTATAGCCCGGATATGAAATACTGGGGAGAGCATCGTTGTGTGATGAAAGTTACTCCTTT